>DATGQJ010000094.1:0-12864 GCA_035304265.1 Oceanobacillus sp. | reverse complement strand
CGAAAGACGTGATAACACGACTCACGTGAATTATCCGATGAAAAGCGGGAAATAGACAAGTTAAGGGTTGTGGGAAAGCGACGGATGGTGAGGGGTAACTGCCTGTTAGCAGGTAAGAACAGGTAAAAGTTAGAAATGGGTTGGGAAAGTTCTAACCAACTTCAAACGCAAAGATCGGAGAGACAGAACCCGATTCTACTTTGGAAATGTGAGGGACTTTCCCTGTCTTTTAATTCATCCTCGCAGCTTATGCACGTCCCCAAAAGGGCATCTGGCTTGCCATCACCGTAATAAACGGCACATTGACATCCAGCGGCAGGGTCGCCATATAGAGTACCGCCCGCGCCACGTGATCGGCGTCGATAGTTGGCTCGGCAACCAACGTGCCATCGGCTTGCAGTACGCCCTCTTTCATGTAGGCGGTCATCTCAGTTGCCGCGTTACCGATGTCAATCTGCCCACAGTGTATGTTAAATGCCCGTCCATCTAGTGTCGTCGATTTGGTGAGTCCGTTGATGGCGTGTTTGGCAGCCGTATAACCGGCGGAATGGAGTCGGGGAGCCTGCGCGGAAAGCGACCCATTGTTGATGATGCGTCCACCACGCGGAGCTTGCTGCTTCATGATTCTGAAGGCGTGTTGGGTGCAAAGAAACGTTCCGGTCACGCAGGTATCCAGCATCGTACGCCACTGCGCATAACTCAGGTCTTCAAGCGAGACGGCAGGCGCAGTCACGCCAGCATTGTTGAACAGCACGTCCAATCGTCCAAATTTGTCCAGTGTTGCCGCGAATAATGCGGAGACGGATTCCGGGTCGCTTACGTCTGTAGGCACTACCAGCGCCCGCGTGTTCGGCACACCCGCTTCCTGAACCGTTTGCTCCAGAGGTTCTACCCGGCGTCCTGCCAGCACAACGGAAAATCCGGCTTCCCACAGCAGCAACGCCGTTCGTTTGCCGATCCCGGTTCCAGCGCCAGTGATGAGCGCGATACGAGCCGTACCATTCATGCGTGTTTATTCCTTGTGTGCCGTTTCGATTTTATGTACGCGCCCTACCTGTCCATCGACCAACCGCACCTTGATCCCGTGTGGGTGAGAAACGGACTTGGTCAGAATATCCTTGACCACGCCGCGTGTCAATTTGCCAGTTCGTTGATCTTGCTTAAGGATGATGGATACCTCAAGCCCCGGACGTATCTCCTTACGGATGCGCCCATCTGCCATTGTGCTTCGCCTTCTCATGCGATCCGAGTAGAGGGCTATTGTACCAGCTTATAAACGTTACCCCACACTGCCCGCCGGAGTGACGGAAAGCCAGAATTGAACGTAGCTCTGGCGGCTGCCCTGCGGAAGTGTGATGCTGAAGGGCTGCTGGCTCGATCCGTTGATGAAGGGCATAACCACCGACTGCCCGCAGGTCATGTTCGGCGCATACGCCAAGCCCCAACGGACGGCTTCAAGTCCCGACCCTTCGCAGTTGAGCGTCAGCGTGAACTCGCGGTAATTGTTGGGCGGCTCGGTGTGGAGGTTGATAATGCTGACCCAGAGCAGATCGTTGGTGTCGCCCTGTGGATAGGAAATCACTTCGCGGAACAAGCCTTCACCGTCGCGGTCAATTTCAATCGCGTAAGCCGCGACATCTTCGGGGGCAGATGGAATGGTGGGGTTGAGGATCGATGGCAGTGCAGCGCAGTCCCCTTGCGGCGCGGCAACGTCGGCACGCAGCCAGCCCTGTCGTTCGGCGAAATTGACGGCGAACCATCCGTCGTCGGTGCGTCCGAGCACGGGCAGGGTTGTGGCAGGTGGCAGCGTGCCAAGCATGGCGAAGTTATCGGATGGGGCGCTGCGCACCAGCACATCGGCGGGGGTGGTGTTGATGATGCTGCATGGCGGCGCGACTACCGGATTATAGATGGGCGCTGCGCTTACTTCGTGCAACTGCGCACTAGTCACCGAAAGGGCGACTGTGCCGGAACGCTCCGGGTCTACTGAAACTACGGCGACCTGATACAGCCCATCATCGGGCGGGAGATCGATCTGCACATTCTCAAGGACGCCATTGAAAAGCCCGACGATCTCGCCTGCGTGGTTCTGAATTTCGGCGGCGAAGACGAAGCCCGGCGTTTCGCTGTCCAAGCGCAAGAGGGTGAAATCCGTCGGGTGAGCGTTGAAGCGGTAAAGCCGACGATCTTCACCGGGGGCAAAATTCACACGTGTATTCGAGAAAGCGGGCAGCAGGGTTGCCTGTGTGTTATCGGCTGGCTGGAATAATCCTAGTTCGACAATGAGGAAGGCGATGGCGACCAGCACGACAAGCACAGCAATCAGCAAGAATATCTTCATCCACTTCATAGATGTGTCGGGATAGGTTACGCTCATGATCGCCACCTTTTTAACAGCTTTTTTACAAATATAGTCCTTTCGAGTATGTCTTCATTGACGCAAACCCTACTCTAACCTGACTGTCTCCCTACTATCGTGGCGATAGATTGTTCTTAATGCTGGCGTTGGAATTTGGATTGGAAAGGGTTAGAATTGAACCAATCTCATCCCCTCTTCATAACATGGTGAGATAATAGGACTTACCCTCGATATTCCAAAACAGGATGATGCGTATGGCTGATGAACGTGACGAAGCTCTCGCCGTGATTGCCGCCGAAGTACGCGGCTGCACATTGTGTGACCTGCACCTGAGCCGCACGAAAGCGGTTCCCGGCGCGGGCAACAATCGCGCGGACATCATGTTCATTGGCGAAGGACCGGGCTTTCACGAAGACCGACAGGGGCTGCCGTTCGTCGGGCGTTCGGGTGACTATCTCAACGAACTTTTGAAGATGGTCGGATTGACCCGCAACGACGTGTTCATCACCAACGTGGTCAAATGCCGCCCGCCGGAAAACCGCGATCCGCTGCCCGTTGAAATTGCGACCTGCAAGCCGTATCTCGATCAGCAGATCAACCTGATCGATCCGCTGGTGATCGTGACGTTAGGGCGTTACAGCATGGCACGCTACTTCCCCGGCGGGAAGATCACCCAGATTCACGGCAAGCCGAAAATCGAAAACGGACGCGCCTATATCCCGTTGTTCCATCCGGCGGCTGTGCTGCGTAATCCTGATTTGCGTAAGGCGATGGAAGCGGATTTCAAGCGCATTCCGGTGACGCTGGAAGAAATCCGCAAGCAGCGAACGGACGGGCAGAAACCACCGCCTTCTGCTGGAGACGACGCGCCGCCACCTCAGCAGTTGAGCTTGTTTTGATGCTTTGCTGACGGGTCACTCGATCCGTTCTCCGGTTTCAAGATCGTGCCCCATGATGCTGGTTTCCAGATACACGCGGAGAACGCGCCGTCCACCACGCTTCTGAATTTTCCACTTGCGCAGACGAAACCCACCGCCTGATTGACTGAGATCGGCGACCAGTATTTTCTGTTCAGGTCTGACGCCGGAAGGGTCTGTGATATGCAAGTGGTAGATGTCGTAGGGGCGTCCCTTAGTCGTTGGCGTTTTTACGAGCGCGACGTTCATAAGGGACTTGCTATAGCTGCTCGATCAACTGGATAAGGCGCTGGATATCCTGTTTGGGAACACGAGCCTTGAAGATGCGCCCCAGAAGCGGCGGGGTGAGCATTTTCTTGACCATATCCACGAAGGGACCGCCTTCGCTCAAGCCGACAATCAGGTAAAGGTCATGTCCGGTCTTGAGTTGGAGAAGCACCGCATTGCGATGATCCAGCACGACGGGCGTCACCTTGACGACATAGTTGCGGGGGATGCTGGCGGGCGGATAGGAACGGCGTGTCTGGGGCCACAGGATCAAGCGCTGGTTGGTGACAAGCGCATACAACGGCGGGATCGTCACCGTCCAACCGGAGTCGGTACGACGCGCAACCTGAAGCTGATAGCTCCCAAGAATGTGTTCTCCTCTTACAAGGAGGTCGGGTCGAGATTGAACAGCCATTGGCTTCGTCGTCTGCTAATTCAAGTTCTCATATCATTGTAGGCGATTCGCCAAACTCGGCGCAAAGAATGTTTTGTTTTTCATAAGATCGCTACGATTTTTTACAATCTCCATAAATTTGAATTTGTTTGAATAGAGTGACATCCCGTAGAGGAGAAAAAATAGGGCGTGGGATGCTCGCCCTAAGCGGTGTCGAGTTCGCGCAGGAAATTGCCAAAACCCAGCAGGGCTTCCAGCGCGTCCAACATCATCTGCCACAGGTCGCCGTGTGGAACTGCGGTGACGTATGGCTCAGGGGGAGGATAATCTGCCAGCGCCGTACAAAGCCCATTGAGGTTGCGTTCGTGGTCTACACGCATCCGGGCGAACTGGGTCATCGCCCGTCCCACGTCTCGTTCGTGATGTACCATGCGCTTATTTTCAGGGGAGTTGTAAAAGTAGTGGTAACGCCACTGTCGATGTTCATCATAAATGGCGTCAAGCTGGTCGCGGATGTAGCCGAGCGCCGCCATCAACTGAGGTTGCTCGTCCACGCTGCGGGCAATCACCAGGCGTTCAAGCAGCGCGACATAATTCCGCGCCCGCGAAAGCCGTTGATTGTACTCATGGTTTAACCGCCAGAGGGATTGGGCGGAAATCATCATGACCACGCACCCGCACACCTAACCATATGCTTTTATTGTATCACGAATTTTATTTCCGCGCTCACTCATTCTTACAGAACTTTTGTGCTAAATTTATACGCATTTAAACAGAATTGTGGTATGCTATCTTCATTGGATTCGCATTGAAGATACAATCAGAGTTGTAGAGGTTTTCTGACAACGAGACCCGTCCAGTATTAGACAGTTTCAAGGATGAGGGCATGAGCAGATACGACGACGACTACGACGACTACGAAGATGAGGAAGAGGACTACGAGGACGAGGAGGAAGAAGAAGACGAGGATGATCGTCCGAGTCGTCCGGCGTCCAGTCCGTTTAGCCGTCCTACGTCGTCTTTGCCGGGTGGAAGCCGGGTAAGCGGAGCAGGGCTTCCTTCGTCGCGTCCATCGACGCCGGGAAGCTCAAGCAGCCCATCACCGTTTTCAAGACCGAGCACTCCCAGTTCCGGTGGCTCTACCCCAAGCCCGATTCGTTCCGGCGCATCGGGAAGTTCTTCGGGTGGAGGTTCGCTGTTTGGCAGCGGACAGCGTCCGGGCGCACCGGGCAGCAGTAGCAGTGGAAGCAGCAGTCCGGGTTCCTCGTTTTCGAGGCCGGGCAGCAGTTCACCGCTGACACGCCCCGGCGATAAACCGAGTTCGCCGGGTGATGCGAAAAAAGACGACAAACCGAAGCCATCCGGCGGCTTTTCGTTCGGAAGCGAGAAGCGCGACGAACCGAAACGGGATGACTCGAAGAAAGACGATGGCGGCAAGAGTCCACTTGGCGGCTTAGGCAAAGGTTTGGGCGGCGTCACCTCGCGCTTCGGCGGTGGTGGCGACGACAAAAAGGACGACAAGAAACCTGACGCCAAGAAAGATGACGGCGGCAAGAGTCCACTTGGCGGCTTAGGCAAAGGCTTAGGCGGCGTCACCTCGCGTCTCGGCGGTGGTGGCGACGACAAGAAGGACGATAAGAAACCCGACTCTAAGCCGGGTGGAAGCGGCAGCCCGGTTGGTGGCTTGATGTCCAAGCTGGGCGGCGGCGATAAAAAGGACGACAAGAAACCCGACGCCAAGAAGGATGAAGGCGGCAGCAAGAGTCCCCTTGGTGGACTTGGCGGCTTGACCAAAGGCTTAGGCGGCGTCACCTCGCGTCTCGGTGGTGGCGACGACAAAAAGGACGATAAGAAACCTAGCACATCGTCTTCGCCACTTTCCAGCAGCACGTCAAGTGGTATTGGCAGCCGTCCGCCGCTTGGCGGGACACGTCCCGGCAGTACCCCACCCGCAGCCAGCACCCCCGCCGCGTCCAAAGGCGCAGCGCCAAAAGCGAGCGCGAAAAAAGCGAGCAGCGGCGGCGGAATCATGGATCGGGTGCGGAATTTCAGTCTGTTCCCGCCCAAACAGGAAAGCAAATCGGCGAAGGCAGCCAAAGGCGGCAAGCCCGTCGAGGTGAAGACCCTTAGTCTGTCACTCGACAAAAAGCTCGAACTGCTTGGGATCGGGCTGGTTGTGGCTTCAATTGCGATACTGCTCACCAGCATTTCTCCAACGCAGGGGTTCATGGCAAGCGTCAACGAAAAACTGGCGCAGTTCTTTGGTTGGGGCGCGATTGCGATCCCGATTGCCATGTTCCCGGTTGGCGTGTGGCTGATTATGCTGCGAGCAGGGCAGGATACACCCGTCATCGATCTGACCCGCGTGATCGGCGCGATCCTGCTGTATATCGGAGCGCTCACGCTGTTCCAGTTCATCGACTCGTTCAGCTATGATGCAGCGGGGTATCCATCTTTTCAGGCGTATCTTGATGCGCTGCGTGTCGCGCTTCTGAGGATTTCGGCTGATCTTGGACGCGGCGGCGGGATCATCGGCGGCGAAATCTACTATCTGCTGTTGAGCAACTTTGGCGAGATGGCGGGTTTCGTCATTCTGGTCGGCTGGCTGATTGTCGCTGCGATGCTCACCCTGAGCCTGAGCGCACAGGAAATCATCGCCATTTTCGTCAGCAATTACCGCAACCTGCGTGACGTGCAGCAGCGCCGCGCGATGCAGCGTGCCGCTGTACGCGCCGAACGCGAAGCGGCTGCCGCGCAGATCGCCGTATCCAAGCCGGAAGCGGGGCAACTCCCCGGTGGCGCATCGCCTGCGCTTCCTGCTGCCGTGCCGCAAACCGCACCGGCAGCAACCGCCCCTGCAACTCCGGCTGCGGCTACCGTAGAAAAGCCGGAAGAGCGCAGCATTCCGATCACCATGGGCGGGCGCACCGTTACCGCGTCCTTCCGCCCCGGCGAGCCTGCAACCGTCGCCACAACCAGCGAGACCGAAAATGGGGTCGAAGCGCCTGTGCCTGTACGCCTTCCGCCAGAACCCGAACCTGCGCGTCCGGTTCCTGCGGCAGCAGAGAAGAAACCGGAAGGCGGCGGTTTATTCGGACGCCTTCGCAGTGCTGCACCTGTGATCGGTGCTGCGGCGATTGGCGCGAAAGTCGCTGCCGACGCGGTGAAAGACGATGATGCATCCAACGGCAAAGACGAGAGTAAAGGTCGTCTGGGCGGCGGCTTGTTCCGACGAACCGAAAGCAAGCCTGCCGATGATGCCGCCAAGCCAGCCGTCGCATCGGCTGCGCCTGCACCTGCGAAGCCCAATGAAGCCACGCAGGAGAAGGGTCTTCTCGGCAGTATTGGCGGCGGGATGTTCCGTCGTGGAGAGAGCAAGTCCACTGAGGATACATCTGCTAAACCCGCTGCCGCGCCCGCGAAGTCTGAAGACGCCGCACCGGAGAAACCCCGTCTGGGTGGACTTGGCGGTCTGGGCAAAGGCTTGGGCGGCGTCACCTCACGCTTTGGCGGTCAAACGGCAGAGAAACCAGCCGAAACCGCAAAACCCGCCGGCGAAGCCGCCAAACCAGCAGCAGCATCGTCTCCGGCGACACCCGCACAGGCGACGCCGCCTGCCGCGAGTGCAGCCGCCGCGCCGGAAAAAGCATCCGAGGAAGAAGCCCCGGCACGACTCGGCGATCTGCTCAAACGTCCAGAGACGCCCGCAGCGCCTGCGCCGAGCAGCGCCATGCGTCCCAATCCCTTCCAGCGCTCTACCGCATCGTCGCTGCCGAAAGTCGAAGATGACGACTACGAGGATGAGGAAGACGACGAGGAAGAGGGCGAAACTCTTGGCAAGACCAGCGCAATGCGCCCGGTGAGTCCGCTGCGTCCAGCATCTCCGGTCAAGCCAGTTGATGATCGGCGCGAGATCGAAGAAGAAGCGAAAGACGATGAGGAAGAGGCTGAGGATTGGTCGAAGCTGCCACCCGCGAAGCCAAAGGGAATTGTAACGCCCACCAGCACCGAACCACAGCGCCCCGCCGCTTCGCCGCTTCGCCCATCGCCTGCACCCATTCCTGACCTTCAGTCACGGATGAGCGCATTGCGTAGTGGTCAGTCGTTGGGCGCACCACCCGCGAAGACCGACGCCGAAACGCCGGAGAAGACCGAGGCGAAGCCGGAAGAAAAAGCGCCCGCCGCGACGCTGCAAGAGACGCCGCGCACCGAGCGCCCCGCGCCGCGCATCGTGTCGATGGAAGAGGACGAGGCGAAATCCGCCGAGGAAGCCGCCAAACCAGCGGCAGCATCCGCGAAGACAGACGACGCTGTGGCGGAAAAACCCGCACAAATGCCGCTCACGTCACCGTCACGTCCGGCATCGTCGGCGTTTGGCAAGCCCGAACCGCTGGAACTGACGCCTACTCGTACCGCGCCGCAGCCGGAGAAGCCAGCAGCCAGCAGCTTGACGCCGAGACCCTTCTCGCCTGCCGCGTCCAATGCGGGGCACACCGCAGCACCACCCGCGCCGCCACCGCCTGCGCGTACAGCGGCGACACTTGGCAGCACGCCTGCCGCGCAGCAATCCAACGACGCGGGATTAGACGTGACCCCGCCACCGCCGCCGCGCAAACCGCGCAAGGAATGGCGACTGCCCGATCTCAACGCGCTGCTTGGCGCGGGAACCGATCAGGAGTTGAACCACGATCTGTTGATCGAACGGGCGCGTATCATCGAAGATACGCTTTCCAGCTTTGGTGCGCCGGGGCGTGTGGTCGAAGTTCGTACAGGTCCGGTGATCACGCAGTTCGGCGTCGAGCCGGATTACGTCGCCGCGCGTGGCAAGAAGAACCGCGTGAAGGTGAGCGCCATCGCCGCGCTGGATAAAGACCTTCAGCTTGCGTTGGGCGCGAAATCCATTCGTATTGAAGCGCCGGTTCCGGGCAAAGGCTATGTCGGCATCGAAGTGCCGAACGAACAAGCCACCATCGTGCGCCTGCGCGACGTGATGGAATCGAACGAATTCAAGAAGATTCAATCGCCGCTTGCGATTGCGCTCGGTCAGGGGGTAGACGGTACGCCCGTCGCTGGCGACCTTACGTCGATGCCCCACTTGCTGATCGCGGGTACGACGGGTTCCGGTAAATCGGTCTGCGTCAACTCCATCATCGCCAGCCTGCTGATCCGCAACACGCCGGATAAGGTCAAGTTCGTGATGGTTGACCCCAAGCGCGTCGAGCTAACCGGCTACAACGGCGTTCCTCACCTGATCGCGCCCGTCGTGGTCGAACTGGAACGCATCGTCAGCGTGCTCAAGTGGGTCACCCGCGAGATGGACGAGCGCTATCGCAAGTTCAGCAACGCGGCAGCGCGTAACATCGAGGACTACAACAAACACCTGCCTGCGGGCGAACAGCAGATGCCTTACATCGTCGTCATCATCGACGAGTTGGCAGACCTAATGATGCTCGCCCCGGATGAAACCGAGCGCGTGATCACCCGTATCGCCGCGCTCGCCCGCGCGACGGGTATTCACCTGGTCATCGCCACGCAGCGTCCATCCGTCGATGTCGTGACGGGCTTGATCAAAGCGAACTTCCCGGCGCGTATCGCCTTCGCCGTGGCAGGCAGCGTGGACAGCCGCGTTATCCTCGACCAACCCGGCGCGGAACGCCTGCTGGGGCGCGGCGACATGCTCTACATGAGCGGCGACTCGCCCGCGCCTGTGCGTCTGCAAGGTGTGTTCGTCTCCGATGCCGAGATCAACAACATGACGCGCTACTGGCGTGATCAGTTGGCGGACGAAGACCTTGCGGCTGCCGGACGCCCGCTGCTGTCGCAGTTCATGATTGATGAGGCGGTCAACAAAGAACCCGCCGGAACACAGGCGAAAAGCTGGTCTCCGACGCAGGCGAATCGCCCAGCCGGAGGACAGGCATACTGGGATCGGGAAGTCACCGGACAGTCGGCAACCGCATCATTCCGTTCATCGGATGACGACGACATGGGCGACGGTGAGGACGCGATGTACGACGAAGCGGTGGAACTGGTGCGCCGCCTGAACAAAGCGTCGGTGTCCCTGCTTCAGCGGCGTTTGCGCATCGGTTATACCCGCGCCGCCCGCCTGATCGACGTGATGGAGGAACGCGGCGTGATCGGTCCGCCGACGGAAGGCAGCAAGCCGCGCGAAGTGTTGCCAGTACGGGATTGAGTCGATTTTGAAGTCAGTTTTGCAGAGGCGTGCCTTCGTGTACGCCTCTTTGTTTTAGGAGTGATGCGCTTGAGCACAGGCACGCTGATTCTGGTGCGGCATGGTCAAAGCCAGTGGAATATCGAGAATCGCTTTACCGGATGGATCGACATTCCGCTGGCGAAAGCAGGAGAAGCAGAAGCGCGGCGGGCAGGCGAACTCCTGAAAGGCTACCGCTTCGATCACGGCTTTACTTCGGCGCTGCAACGAGCGCAGCAGACCATGCAGATCATCCTCGATGTCATCGGTCAGCCCGATTTACCTGTCGAGAAAGATGCGGCGCTGAACGAGCGATTTTACGGTGATCTGCAAGGGTTGAATAAAGACGAAACCGCGCAGAAGTTCGGCGCTGAACAGGTTCACCTGTGGCGGCGTTCGTATGAAGTCGCTCCGCCGGGCGGCGAAAGCCTGAAGGATACGGCGGCGCGGGTGCTTCCTTACTATCAGGCGCACATCGAGCCGCGCGTCTTAAAAGGGGAAAATGTGCTGGTGGTCGCGCACGGAAACAGCTTGCGGGCGCTGGTGATGGCGCTGGAAAACATCACGCCACAGGATATTCCCGACCTCAATATCCCGACAGGTGTGCCTATGCGCTATGTGATGGACAATCGTGGGAAATTACTTGAGCATGGTTATCTGGAGGGGTGAGTGCCACCCCTCGCTTCCCCGCGTAACCTAGCTCTGCGCCTCGATCAGCGCATACAAATCGCGGCTTTCGCGTGATGGTCCGATATTGAGCGTTTCGTCAAGCACCTGCTCAAGACGGCGGTACTGGCGACGCGCATCCTCGACCATACCAAGCCGCAGGTAAATCGCCATGACTTCGCGATGGATGTCTTCACGCTCCGGCACTTCCTTGAGCGCCCGCGTGAAAAAGCCCAACGCCTGCTGATCGTTTTGTCGCCGCTTCCAGATCCGCCCGACGCCGATCAGCGCCTGTGCGTTCAACTGGCGCAGGTGTTCACGGCGCTCCTGTACCCACGGCATTTCCACCGTTTGCAGGAAGGGCGCACGATACAGATCAATCGCCTGCATGTAGAGCGCCAGTTCTTCTTTTTCATTGGTGGCGATAATTGCGCGTTCGACGGCGCTCTGGAAATCGCCCACGTCGTAGTGGCGCACCACCTTGTCGCTCGGCAGGTAAAAGCCGCTGTTGTACTGCGTCAACTCGTAGTTGCCACCCTCGATGACTTTCATGCTGATGCGTTCGGTGATTTTTCGCTTGGTGACGTGGAAAACGTTGGTCGCTTCTTTGACGTTCAGATCGGGCCAGAACGTCTGGAATATCTCGTCACGGGTGACCAGCGCATGATCGAGGAAGAAGAAGAAGAGATTGCGTGGTAACGCTCCGTCCCAGTTGGTGATGGGCTGCCCGTTCACCAGCGCATGACCACGCCCGAAGGCATAGACTTCAAGCTGGGGCTTCGGGTTTTCCTCGACGGTGAACATCACGTCGTCTTTGCGATATTCGATGCCGAGCACCACCGCTTCGCCGCTTGCGACCATGTCATACCACGGCTGGTACATGAGCAAACGCGAGCTAAAGGCGACCTGCACACCCTTCTTGATGTTGCCGACTAACGCGGTGATGAACTGGTTAAAGTGGTCGTCCATCGGGATACGATCTAGCTCGTCGATGAACAACACGGTCTGCCCTTTGCTGTACGCATTCAGGTCGGCGGCGAGTGCCTCTCCCAAAGCCGACGGGCTGTCACCGGAAAGTGCTTGCTGAAGATTTGCCCCAAAGTCGCCAAGAACGGCATTAAATTCTTGTATTAAGCCTTCAAGAAAACTTTTGAGCGTGGTTTGTTCGTTGGTAATCCGGTAGTATAAAAGTCCTTCACGGGCGCTTTCGAGGAAATGTGTGAGGAAAAGAGTGCGGTAATTAGTCCAGGGATAGAGGAGAATTACCTTTTTCCCACTCGAACGCTGTCGGAACGACTCCAATGAGACTCTGGTTGCTTCCTGTACAAGCATACGGTGCCCGCGCCTTTCAAAACTGAATACTCCACCTGTTGACAGCAACAATCTTAATGCTTAATGATATGCCATTTTTTCTTATTAAAGCAAGTACCAAAGTGGGAAAAAAGTCATAAAAACGGGGATAGCTTACAGACTTGAGTATCTTCATATTTAAGATTACGCACTGGTAAGAAAGCATGAAGCTAATACAAGCCTTGGCATCGTTGCTACTGCGCTATGAGTTTTACATTTTGGTGGCGATTCTGGTCATTTTCTGGTTTCCCGATCAGCGCCGAGTCATAGGGCTGCTGGGGTTTGTGCCGCTGTTTGCCGCCCGCTTCATTCTGTATCGCCGCCTGTGGAAACCTTCTACGATTGATCTCCTATTCGTTGTGTTTCTCGTGCTCTGTGCTGTCAACGTGTTTGTCGCTCCCTACGCTTTTATTGCCAAGGGGACGGACGGGTTGGTGACGCTGGGTCGCCCGTTGATGGGGATACTGCTGGCGTTGAGCCTTGCGGATCGCGCCTATCGCCTGCGGAGTATGGACAGCCTGATTTTCCCGACGATTCTGCTTGGACTGGTGGTCGCGGTGCTGGCATTGGTGTCGTCGCAGTGGACGGAGAAATCCTCTGCGTTCGGCTTTATCGTTGATGTGCTTCCCAAAGTGCGTGATGTCCCCCAGATTGGCTTCAATGTCAACGAAATCGCAGGCGCGATGGCGTACCTCACGCC
>DATGQJ010000093.1:0-5259 GCA_035304265.1 Oceanobacillus sp. | reverse complement strand
GTACGTCCAATCCTTGAGCCATTGGTCGATATTCTCAGTAGTCAGCGGGCGGTTGAGCAGTTCGTCGTAATACGGCTCAAACTCCGCCCACGAGTCCGCCGTCCACAGCGTTTGCAGCATTTCCTCTACAGGTCGAAAAGTAGTATTAAGCATGGGAATCCTCTTTCGTCTGGTGCGAAATAGTTTATCGTGAAATGCCGACCATTTAAAAAAATTTGAATCGCACAGACTAAGGATTGACGAACGGCAGCGGTGGACGGGGTGCGCGTTCAGGCGGGGTGAAATCGTAATAGATGCGGTACGATCCCACCTGCGAGGTTTGATAAGTCACATTCGAAGCCGCGAACAACGCCTCTAGTTCCGCCTCTACTTCTGGCACGTTGGCGGTGATATAGGCGATGCGTTCGGCGGAATCGGTAGCCGCGCGATAGGTGGGATAGCGTTCGTCCAATGGGGTGTAGCTCAGGTCGGGTTTGTAGGGCAGCGCGGCGCTGTACTGCATTCGCTCGCCGCTTAAAAATGCCACCCGGAAGGAAATCCAGTAGTTGGTGTAGCCGTTATAAAGCTGATGCTCATCCACAAAGGCGATCAACGCATCGTCGTCATCGTTGGGAATATGGGTGACGAGGTTGAACTGCGTCGTCAGTCCGGGCGGGTTTGTGGTTGCCGCGTTGATTTGCCCGGCGGCGAAATAGACCAGCACCACGGCAACGAGGGCGATTTGAAACACCACTCGCCGGATGGACGCGATGAACACGCCAAAGACGATGCCAAGCGGCAGCGCCAGCGGCAGAAAATAGCGTCCGGTGGGGTCGGTGCTGAAGCGCGACGCCAGATACAGGACGCAGAACAGCCCGATCATGCTGAGAACCAGCAGGTGGGCATCGGGTTTGAGCGCCGCTGATCGCCGGACAAGCCGGAACAGCGCAATGATAAAAATGAGCAGGACAACCGCACCAAACAGTGGCGCGAAGTAGGTAGGCGTCCACGGGAAGCGCATCCCAAAAAGCGTGGGCGCTCCCAGAAAGAACAGCCCGATCAGGCGCTCGCCAAACGGCAGGCTGAACATGTCGGTTCCCGCGAACTCTCCCCGCACAGTGGAACCCAGATAGAAGCGCAGCGGCGCGAGATCGTGCTCGAACGCGAACACCCACCATGGCGCACTACCGGCGAAGAAGCCGATCAGCGCCACACCAATGCCGAGAAGTGTGGTCTGGCGGCTTTCAAAGAGCCTTTTCAGAATCAAGATGCCCACAGGCAGCGCGTAGGCGACGATCAAGCCGTTCGTCCACCAGCCCAACCCGGCAGCGACGCCAAGCAACCCCCAGCGCCACCATGAACGCACGTGGTCGTGAGTGACTTCGTAGCCCAGCAGCAGGAGCAGGTTGCCAAGCAGCAGGGTTTCGTTGTAGCCGCCAAGGGTGGCGGTGGTATAGGTCGCCAGCAGCACCGTCGGAACTGCCAGCGTTAACCCGGCAACAACCGCAACCACCACTTTGCCGGAAAGTCGCCACGCCACCCAGTAGCCGCTGGCGACAACCAGCAGGTACAGCGCAGACTGCACAATCCGAATGCTGGCAACCGATTCGCCGAACAGCGCAAAGCCAACCGCGACCAACCATGCGTCAAGGCTGCCCATGTAAGCCTGTCCGTAGAAAAAGACCGGACGTTCGCCCTGTAAGATGTGCCGCGCCATCAACGCGACGACGGCTTCATCGGAGTGAAATGAGACGGCGTTGCTCGCCAATAGCAGCGTCCGCCCCAACAGCGCCAGCGCCACCACGAGTCCCATTCCAAGCCACAATGTTCGCGTCATTCACTCATCCCATCGACATATGCTCCCATTGTAGCCGCCAACGCTGCGCTCGAACCTTGAATTCGCACATTATTCGCGTAAATCGACAGGCTGAATTGAATGTACGACGAATTCAAAGGCGGATTCAAACGATTCCCACTGTTCGTCGGGGGCGCTGCCCGCCACCGTCAGTGACAGATCATCCAGCGTGATTTCGCGTTGGATGGTCTGGAAATCCGCGTCCGGGCAGTCTTGAGAGATAATCGGTTCTGCGCTGCCAACGGCGACAAGGATGATGGCGCAATTATCGGGCGAGACGAACGTGAAAGCCTGCGGCGCGTCTGCCGGACCCGTGACGATCCGCCAACCGTCGGGATAGCGCAGGCTAAACTCATCCGCCATAAAGGTGTTTTGCGTCACCACGACAGGAGCACCGGGGGTAAACCGAAGCTGCTCCGGTGTTTCGGCGGGCGTGCAGGCAGCGAAAATCGTGAGCAGGAGAACAGTGGCTGATCGTCGTAACATCAATGGTTCAAAATCCTTGTCATGCCTGTTGATTATAACCGTATGCTATACTTATCGCCGTTAAACGCTGAGCCAAGATGAGGTGATGATGAAAGGTGTTATCCTTGCGGGTGGTCTGGGTACACGGCTGTATCCCCTCACGCACGTGACCAACAAACACTTGCTGCCGATCTACGATAAGCCGATGATCTTCTATCCCATTCAAACGCTGGTGGGCGCAGGGATCACGGATATTCTCATCGTCACAGGCGGTCCGCACGTGGGGCATTTTCTCGGCGTCCTCAAGAACGGCAAAGAATTGGGCATCCGCCATCTGGAATACGCCTATCAGGAAGCGCCGGACGGGGGTATTGCCGATGCGCTCGCTCTCGCCGAAGACTTCGCCGACGGCGGTCCGATTGCCGTTATCCTTGGCGACAATACGACGGATGCCGACATCAGCAGCACGGTGCGAAACTTCAAAGACGGCGCGTTGGTCTTCCTCAAGCAAGTCCCCGATCCGGAACGGTTCGGCGTGGCGGAGTTCGATCCAAACGACAATTCCCGCATTATCAGCATCGAAGAAAAACCGAAATACCCGAAATCGCACTATGCCGTGACCGGACTGTACCTCTACGACAATCGCGTGTTCGACTTTGTTCGCCAGTGTGATCCGGGTTATGCAGGGCGCGGCGAACTCGAAATCACGCAAGTGAACAACTTCTACCTGCGAGAAGGCAAGCTCCGCTGGGAATCGCTGGAAGGGTTCTGGAGCGACGCGGGCACATTCGAGTCGTTGTACAATGCCACGCGCTATTGGGCGGAAAAGGCACTGGCAAACCAGCTTGAAAGCGTAAAGTAACAAATGTGTCGGGGCAAACCTGCCCCGCTTTTGTTATGGGAGAACTGACAATGAGGAAGATCGCGCCGGTGCTCGTATTCGCCCTTATCGCTGACGACGGCGTGTTCCTATTACGTGCGGCATGGCTGCTGGAACCATAGTGTCAACCAACGTAGGGGCGGCTTACGAGTCGCCCTTCACTCGTTATCACTGGCTTGCTCTCGCCATCCTGCTCACTGGCTTCGCCATCCGAATCCTGCTGCACGACTATCACGGGTTGGAAGGCGACGACGCATACAGCCTATCCCTCAGCCGTCTGCCCGTTGAAACCCTCGTGCCGGGGTTGATGGCGTTCCAACTCGATATTCACCCACCGCTGCACTTTCTGCTCGTCAAAGGCTGGGCAGGGATGGCGGGCGAAAGTCTGCTCTCGTTGCGCCTGCTCAACATCCTGATGGACTTGGGTATCGGCGCATTGCTCATCCGGTTGGCTGGACGCGCATTCAGCCGACGATCAGGGTTGGTTGCAGGCGTGTTGTGGGTCATCTCGCCGCTTCTGCTCGCCAGCGATTTACTCGTGCGCATGTACACCCTGCTTGCATTGCTCGGCACCGCAGGATTTGTCATCGTCATCGAAGCGGAACGCGCGTATGGCGGGCGGCGTTCGCTTCTCTATATCCTTCTCGGCGTCTGCGCCCTTGCCGCCATGTACACCCACATGCTCGGCTTTGTCCTCACCGCCGTTTTCGCCGTCGGCGTCACCGCCAACATACTCACAAGATTCGCCAACCGCAGTGACGGGGACAGGGGAAAGGCAAATAACTCCCCCTCTCCCCGCTTGCGTGGGAGAGAGGGTCGGGGGGTGAGGGGCATTCTCTTCCCCTTCCTTCCCCTCGTTCTTGCTGCCATCCTCAGCCTGCCTTACGCACAATCGCTGTGGGCGCTCTATCGTTCCGGGCGTCCGCTTGGTGCGGAGATCAACCCACTCGGTGCATTTTCCACCGTTCAAAT
Source organism: Oceanobacillus sp. (assembly GCA_035304265.1). Lineage (GTDB taxonomy): Bacteria > Chloroflexota > Anaerolineae > Aggregatilineales > Phototrophicaceae > Flexifilum. The sequence continues at coordinate 1,108 of DATGQJ010000093.1, read as the reverse complement.
CCCGGACGTGATCCTGTCAACCCTGCTCACCGGACGAGCATGGATTGTCATTCCCTTCCTGCTGACCGCCCTGATTGTGCTCTGCATCGTCTGGGTATTCCTGCGCTATCGCGCCCGCGCCTTTGTCGTCATGCTCTCGGTCAGCATTCTCGCCATGATCGCGCTGGCATGGTTTGCCGATCTCTACAAACCGCGCTATCTCGCCCCATTCGTCCCGCCGCTGTTGGCGCTGCTGGCGGGTGTGGTCATGTTGCCTCGTCGCGCTCTCTTGCGTGGCATACTTTTCGTGGGTTTGGCGCTCATCAGCGGCGCGGCAATCATCGCGGATTTTGACCGCACCTTACGCGACGACTGGGTTGCCGCCGCACAGTTTGTCCAAGATCATGAGCAGCTGGAAGACACGGTGATCGTTATTCCTGATTGGGGCGGTGAGGCGTTCCGCTATCACTATCAGGGCGATTCGTCGGTCACAAGCCTGCTTCCCGGCGTCTCACCCGAAGTCGATCTCGATTCACTGCTCACCCCGCTTGTCGAAAACCGTGACCGCGTGTGGTTCGTCTGGTATCAACCACTGGTCTCCGATCCGCAGGCGTTGGCGGATGCGTGGTTTCGCGCCCGCGCCGTCACCATGACCGAAGTATTTTCCTCCGGCATTCAGGTCAAGCTGTACGACTTCGATCCCGTGTTGGAAACCTTACCGCAGACCGCCCAACCGCTCGACGCCGTGTTTGGCGATATGCTGGCGCTGCGTGGGGTGTTCATGCCCATCACACAGGGAAGCGCCCGCGATACCCGCCTGCACCCGCCGAGCACGTGGGTGTACGTCGAGCTTTACTGGGAAAGCCTGCAAGCGGAAATCAACGTCATCCCCCGCGTCCGCCTCACCGACAGCATCGGGCAGGTTTACGGCGGCGCGATTCAGCGCGATACCGATCTGCTGGCAAACTATCCGCTTGCCTCGTGGCTGCCGGGGCAAATCATCCGCGCGGCTTACGATCTCAACCTCAATCCCGATACCCCGCCCGGAACCTACAACATCGAAGTCATGGTGCTCGACCCCGCCAGCGGCGAACCCCTGCCTGCCAGCGGCGCGAACGCCGGACAAAAC
>DATGQJ010000092.1:0-8077 GCA_035304265.1 Oceanobacillus sp. | reverse complement strand
GGCGTGAGTAGACCATTGCTGCTCCGCTTCCCGATTATCGCGCTGGTGGCGCTTGCAGCATTGATGGGCTTGTGGGGAGCAACACAGCGCATCGGATGGGGACTGCCTAACCTGAATGCCAACCTCGTCGGCGCACATGGTCCATTGATGATCGGCGGCGTGCTGGGAACCGTCATCAGCCTCGAACGCGCCGTTGCCCTGTCCGCGCTTGCCAATGCGAAACGCCACTGGTCGTACCTTGTGCCTGCGTTGAGCGGAATCGGCGGGCTGCTGCTCGTGCTTTCCGGTGCAAGCATTCCGGCAAAAGCATTGTTGATGTTTGGCAGTGCCGGACTTCTCGTGATTGTATTCGTGATGCTGCGCCGCCAGTTCGCGCTTTACACGGTGGTCATGACGCTCGGCGCGTTGTTCCTCGTGATTGGCAACGTCATCTGGTTATCTGGGCAGCCAATCTACCAGTCGGTACATTGGTGGATTGGCTTTCTGGTACTGACGATCATCAGCGAACGGTTGGAGCTTTCGCGTATCACACGGCTTTCACAGCGCAGCCAGCAGCTTTTCCTACTCGTCACAGGCGTCTTGATCGCGGGCGTTGTCCTGACCCTGTTCGATTTGAACGCCGGGGTGCGCCTTGCCGGAGCGGGCAATCTGGCGCTGGCGGGGTGGCTGCTGCGTTACGATCTCGCGCGGCGAACGGTTCGTCAGAAAGGGTTAACCCGCTTTATCGCCGTGTGTCTTTTGATTGGCTATGTGTGGCTCGGCGTCGGTGGTTTGATGGGCATTGCATTCGGCGCGGTCTATGCCGGATTGCAGTATGACGCGCTCTTGCACAGCATTCTGATTGGCTTTGTCGTTTCGATGATTTTCGGTCATGCGCCGATCATTTTTCCCGCTCTGAGTGGTCGTGAAATCCGCTACGCATCGTTTTTCTACGTCTACCTCGCCCTGCTCCACTTCTCATTGGTCTTACGGCTGGCGGGCGATCTCGGTGGTTGGTTGTCGGGGCGCATGTGGGGCGGATTGTTCAACGTCGCTGCGGTGCTGCTGTTCATGATCACCACCGCATACAGCTTCATCAGCAGTCCCCGCAAGACCTAAATGCGATTCAACAAAATAAGGCGTAGATCGATTCCTCGAACCTCACCCCTGTCTCGCTCCGCTCGACTCCACTGCGTGGCAGAGGGGGCTGGGGGTGAGGTTTCCCGTGCTGGTCTATCTCTTTCCGGTTTACTGGATGACCGCCACGTCCTTCAAGCTGGGACGAACTTGTGCTTCGAAAAAGCTCCCTCAAACTTTATAGATGGTTGAGTTTTTTACGTAAAGAGACCTGAGGGGACTATCAAGAATTTGGAGCGTTATGGCGAAGTTGGTCGCAACATCTCACTTTTGCAACCAACACTCAAAAAATACGTCTAATAATGGTATGATCAAACGCAACCATCGTGTTTGTCCATTCTCCCATTTCGGGTTACTTTTAGACAGTGAATGTAGCGGCAATAGGATCGATTCTGCATGGGTACACTTAACCCCGATCTGCTCTCCAAAGATTTAGATGCGGTCATGAACGATGCCGTCGTGCTCAAGGATCAGTACAAAAAGCCGACCTTGATGCCTGAACTCGTCTTACTGGCGCTGCTGCGTCGCAAAGACACCGCCGCCGCCCGCATCCTCGAAACCTTCAAAAACACTCGTGGAGTCGATCTCGAAAAGCTGGATCGGCAAACCGTGCTCGCCGTCGAAAGTCGGCGCGATCAGGACGGCAATCTCGATTTCACCGCACGCGGCAACCGCCTCGTCCCCATGTCCCGCCAGACCATCATCCTGATTGACGATGCGCTGACGGTGGCAAACAGCAAGGACGAAGTTCGGGTCGATACCGACCACGCGCTCACCGTTCTCGCAGAAAGCACCCAGAGCACCAGCGGCATCCTGCGCCAACAGGGGATCACCCCCAAGGCAATCAACGACTTACTGGCGGATAACTCGACCATCATCCGCAAGGACACCACCACACAGGATTACGTCGCCGGCGCGAAAAGCGGCAACCTTCGAGCGGTTTACTTCCGCGAAAACCTGCTGCGCGACATGATCAACATTCTCACGCAGGCGGTCAACCGTCACATCATCCTGATCGGACCTGACGGCGTAGGCAAACGCACCCTTGCCTACAGCCTTGCCCTGCTGATGAGCGAAGGCAAAGGACCACGCAACCTCGCCAGTTTGGTGCAGGTGGATGAAACCGCCCTGCTCGACAGCGACCAGAAGGCGATTCGCGCAGGCATGAATCAGGCTCGCGGCGGTATTCTCTTCATCCCGCACATTCACCGCTTCTTCGGCGGACCCATCAAAGCCGAATTCGCCAAAGCCACGCCGATGATTCAAAAGGCGTTCCTCTCCGACGATCCGGTGATCATCGGCACGACCACCGAGCAGGAATATCAACAGCGCCTCGCCGGAGTGACCGCAATCAGCGAACATGCCCAGTTACTGCGCGTCCCGGAGCCGAGCATCGAGGAAACCATCGAAATCCTCATGGTGACGAAACCGCACCTCGAAGCCGACTACGGTTTGCACATCGAAGATGAAGCGGTCAAGGTCGCGGCTCGGTTGGCGAAACGCTACATGGCGTCAATGCCCCTTCCCCGCAGCGCCGAACACCTGCTGCACCGCACCGCCGCCATGGTCAACATGAGCAAGGAAAGCCATCTGGCGTTCAAACCCGCGCAATCGCCCAACGACACCAACAACGTCGATACCGAGGACGTGACGCTTGCCGCCAGCCAGATGACCGGCGTTCCCGTCAGCAAATTGGGCGAAGACGAACGCGCCCGCTATGCCAGCATGGTCGAACACCTGAAGGAACGCCTGATCGGGCAGGATCAAGCGGTGCTTGCAGTTAGCCGCGCCATCAAGACTGCCCGCGTCGGCTTCAAAGACCCCAAACGTCCGATTGGCGCATTCCTGTTTTTGGGACCGACGGGCGTCGGCAAGACCGAGCTTGCGCGTGCTCTGGCGGAATTCATGTTCGGCAGCGAAGACGCAATGCTGCCGCTGGACATGAGCGAGTTCAAGGACGAGGCAAGCCTGAATCGTCTGCTCGGTTCGCCAAGCGGCTACGTGGACAGCGAAGCAGGCGGTCAGTTGACCGAGCGCGTCAAGCAGCAGCCGTACATCATCGTGCTGTTCGACGAGGTGGAAAAGGCACACCCGCGCGTCCTCGACATTCTCCTGCAAATGATCGAGGAAGGGCGCCTGACCGACGGACGAGGCAATACGGTCAGTTTCAGCGAAACCGTGATTATCCTCACCAGCAATCTTGGCTCGGAAGTGCTTGCGGTTCCGGTCATCACCGACGAAATCCGCGACGAGGCAATGGAAGAAGTGCGCACCTATTTCCGCCCGGAATTCCTCAACCGCCTCGACGAAATCATCATGTTCAACGCGCTCACCGAAGAAGTGCTGTCGGATATTCTCAAGCTGAAGTTGAAGAAAGAAGTCCAGTTGGGCGCGGAACGCGGTCTCAAACTGGAATTCACCGATGCTGCTGCCGAGTGGATGCTGGCACAGAACAACGAACCGGAGTATGGTGCGCGTCCCTTGCTGCGTATCATCCGGCGTTCAGTGCGCGAACCGCTGGCAGACTTTTTACTGCGCGTGAACCCGCCCGCCGGAACCGAAGTCCGTGTGGATGTTGCACCAGACAATACCAGCCTGCGATTCGCCGCGCTGGTCGATGGCAAGGAGATCACCGTCGGAGCGAGCTAACATGGACGACAACACTATCATCACGCGCCCTCTCCCGAAACGACCTGAAACCGGGTTGCAGGCATGGCTGGCAACCATCGGCTATTTAGGAACCGAATACAGCCCCGACGCTATGCTGACCCTTCGCGCCGTCCCCAACGGCGGCGGCGCTTTTCTGTGGTCGGGCGCGGCGTCATGGGGACAAGAGAACATCACCGTCCAAGAGTGCAACACACTGGCGGACGTGTTGCGCGACCTGTGGAAAGCCGTCGAGCGTGAACACAAAATCTTCAAGACGCTGGAAGCCGCCAGCCGCCGCCCCGCCAATTACCCGCCGGATCGCTGGGTAGACGAAGAAACCAAGACCACGCTCGAACGCCTGCTTGCCGTCACCGAATTGGTGTTCGAGCAGCAGTGGATGTTGATCATCGTCTATCAGGCGGTGGAAAACCCCAACCTGCGCGTGCAGGCGCGGCTGCTGGCGAAAGACAACTCGGTACACATCGGCGGCAGAGGACCGACCATCCGCGACGCCTGCCGCGACCTCTACCGCAACGCCGCCCCCGACTATTTCGCCAGTTCAGGACGCCAGTACGACAAATTTTTCGCGTGAGCGTCCCTGACGCAGTCAGGGAGTTCTAAAGCTGCTTGATCGTAAAATCCTGATTGATACTCACGAGATTGCCCTCGGTGTCGATGAATGCTGCAAACAGACCGACGCCGGGCAACTCGAAGGGTTCACCGAGGACGGTTCCACCGGCAGCCTCGATTTTCTTGATCGCGTCGTAAATATCTTCAACGAGGATCGTGACCTTGACGTGTTGGTCTGGCGCGGTCTTTTTGTAAAAACCGCCGTTGATAGCACCGCGCTTTTTCGGCATCCGCGTCGCTTCGTCGGTGTCGATAGTGAACGCCAGCACGAAATCGCGCATCTCAGGTCCCAATGGAGTAGTCTGCCAGCCGAAGACGCTCTCATAAAACTTGCGCACGCGCTCGGCGTTTTCTGCTGGCATCTCGAAATGGATGACCGGGTCCATGGCTGTTTTCCTATCCACTAACTTTTCTGTTCTGGTTCATACGTCACTACCGCAACGCCGTCGTCGGTCATCTTGGCGCTGATGAGCCGAAGTTTGGCAAATACCCCACCGTCAGGAAACAGCCGCTTTCCCGATCCCAGAACAATCGGATGAACCAGCAGGATGTAGCGGTCAATCAGGTTGTGCTCGATAAGCATCTGAATCAAGATACTGCTGCCCCACACGATGATGTCGTCGCCCGGCTGTGCTTTGAGCGCGGTCACTTCATTCGGCACGTCACGAATTACCGTCGAGTTTGCCCACAGCAGCGGTTCTCGCAGCGTAGTTGAGGCGACATACTTCTGCATATTGGTGAGTGTCTCGGTGAAGGGATTGTCGGGGTGTTTCGGGTAATAATCGGCGAAGATGTCATAAGTGCGACGCCCCATCAGCAGCGACCCGAAACTGGTGAGGCTCTCTCCAGCCTCACGACTCTGCATGGCGTTGTAGGGAGCAGCCCACCCGCCGAGTTCAAAACCGCCGCTCTGATCCTCTTCACGGCTCGTCGGCGCTTGTATCACCCCGTCCAGCGTCAGATTGTTGAAAACCACGACCTTCATGCGGCAAAGCCTCCTGAGCTATAACCTGCTTGCAGTATAGCTTTCGGGGCGCTTTCAAGAATTGTAAAAAGCCGTCATCTTCAGACGTAAGAATAGCCAAGTTGGTCGTGATACGAATCGCCTTCTTTTTGCAGCAAGGCTTTGGGCGTCATGCCGGAAAAGGTTTTAACATCCCGAATGAAATGCGATTGGTCGTAGTAACACAGGGTGTGAGCAATATCGGTCAGTTTGTCGTGCTGCCGAGTTTTGATGAGCCGGATTGCCTCGTTAAATCGTCTGACCCGGATATACGCCTGAGGAGAAACGCCGACAGTCTGGGTGAAACGTCGCTCAAACTGGCGTTCGGAGATATTCAACTGTTCCAGCAAGGCTTTCACCGTCACCGCGCCACCGCTGTTGTGAATCAGGTTCAAACTCGCTTCCACCAGCACATCCCGCGTATGTTCTTTCTTCAGATGCGCCAGTAAAAAGCGGGAGAGACGCTCAATCTGTTCGCTCACGCTTTTTGCTTCGATCAATTGCATATTCAGGTCTTGGCTCAATTCGACAGACCCATTTGCCAGCGCACTTGCATTCATCCCGAAAAGGCTTTTCAGGGCGTGAGGCTTAAAAACCACCTGAATACTGGTATACGATCCGGCTTTGTAATTCATGACGCTCGGCGTCATCACCGTGCCATAGAGAAAGAGCGTCGGCGTGTGAGTGACGTGCGAAGGGGTGATGATGTTTTCAAGTGCAGAGTGCCCGTTATGATGCTGAAAGGCGATACCGGGCAGCGCTCTGGGCGCGACTTTCACCGCCAGCCCTTCCTCGTGCTCAGTGACCCGGAAGCATTCAACGTCCCGCATCAATGGTTCAGGTGGAGGGATGACAACAAACTTCATTGGTTAGCCCACTCTTTAGAACATACGTGCGCCTCAAAGCGTAGTGTACTATAGCGGGGCTTCCGGCTTCAACTGTGGATTGTGCGAACCTTTGCATCCTTGCGCTTCACAATATATCATTCTGGCTAACAATTGCCCCCTTTAGGAGAATCCTCATGACGGCAATCAACCCGACAATTTTTCGCAAATACGACATTCGCGGCACTGCAACAGGCGATAACCCACAGTTGACGCCCGACGTGGCGCGGTTGGTCGGCAAGGCGCTTGGAACCTATCTTCCACAGCACTTCGGCACGGAGCGCGTGTTCGTCGGCATGGACAATCGCCTCACCTCGCCGCCGCTGAAGATGGCGATGATCGAAGGCTTGACCTCGACGGGTATGAACGTCACCGACATCGGGCAGGTGATCACACCGACGGTGTATTTCGCTTCCGCCAGCTACAGCAACGCCAACACCGGCGCGGGCGTTCAGATCACCGGCAGCCACCTGACCACCATCTACAACGGCATCAAAATGGCGTATGGTCCGCTGGCGCTCGCCGATCAGCAGATTCTCGACCTGTTGAAGATCATTCAGGACGATGCTTTTGCGACAGGACAAGGCAGCGTCACCGAAGACTTCAATATGTCGAAGAAGCACATGGAGGCGATCAAGCAAAAGGTGAATATCACCCGCCCGCTGAACATCGTCATGGACGCGGGCAACGGCATCATCGGCGAAATCTTCCCGTCGGTGCTGGCTGATCTGGGACTCAACGTGACCTGCCTGTACTGCGAAAGCGACGGCACTTACCCCAACCATCTCCCCAACCCCGAAGACCCGGAGATGACCAAAGACCTTGAGGCGAAAGTGCTGGAAACCAACGCCGATCTCGGTCTGGCGTTCGACGGCGATTCGGATCGCTGCGGTTTCATCGACAATCACGGGCATCACATTGCGGCGGATCGGCTGCTGGCGATTCTGGCGCGTGACGTGCTGTCACGGAATCCGGGCGCATCCATCGTGTTCGACGTGAAATCGTCGCAGGCTCTGCCCGACGAAATCCGCAAGTACGGCGGTGTCCCCGTCATGTGGAAAACCGGACACAGCCTGATGAAACTGAAGATGCACGAGATCGGGTCGCCGCTCGGTGGCGAAGTCAGCGGTCATCTCTTCTTCGGTGAAGACTACTACGGCTTTGACGACGCGCCGCTGATCGCCCTGAAGACCATCGAAATCGTCGCAAAATCGGGCAAGACTATCGCCGAACTCTTTGACGAACTGCCTAAACTGGTCGCCACGCCAGAGATCATCCTCTCTGCGCCGGATAACGTGAAATTCCAGATCATCGACGAAATCCGCGACGAACTATCGAAGGAATATGAAGTGGTCGCGCTCGATGGCGCACGGGCGATCTTCGAGAATGGCTGGGGGCTGGTACGCGCCAGCAACACACAGCCCGCCATTACCCTGCGCTTTGAGGCATATGACCGCAAGCAGTTGGTCGAATACATGATGAGCTTCAAGCGCCTGCTCGACCAGCACCCGGAAGTCGATCAGGAAAAGCTGCAAGACCAGATCGCGGCAAATAGCGGCGGGTATTGAGCGCAATCGTCGGGGCGAGTCGGTGACTCGCCCTCTCCATCTTCTCCATAAGGACGACATCTCATGCCGGACTACAAGTCGATCTATCTCAATCAGGCGGAACAATATGACCGCATGGTTGAGCGCGAAGATTATCAGGGCAATCTGTGGAAGACGCTGGAAGAAATTTGCCCATTCGCCGGGAAAACCGTCGTGGATTTGGGCGCGGGCACAGGGCGCTTGACCCT
>DATGQJ010000091.1:0-4206 GCA_035304265.1 Oceanobacillus sp. | reverse complement strand
TATCTCTGGATCGAGGATACCCGTCGGGCGGATCACCTGCCGGACGATCTGTTCGCTGACTTCTCGTTCATACGGACCCGGCGTCGCCGACGTAAAGATCGTCTGCCCCATCCGTTCCTCAAATTCGTCGAAGCGCAGCGGGCGGTTGTCCATCGCGCTCGGCAGCCGGAACCCATACTCGACCAGCGTTTCCTTGCGCGTCCTGTCGCCGTTGTACATGCCCCTCAACTGCGGGATCGTCATGTGGCTCTCATCGATCACCAGCAGATAATCTTTGGGGAAGTAATCCACCAGTGTCCACGGTGGGCTGCCCGCCGGACGCTGATCCAGATGCCGCGAATAGTTTTCGATCCCCGACGTGAAGCCCATCTCGCGCAGCATCTCAAGGTCATAGTGCGTGCGCTGTTCAAGCCGCTGCGCTTCCAGCAACTTGCCCTCACGCTTGAAGAACCGTAGCTGCTCTTCTAATTCCTGCTCGATGTCGTGCAGCGCCTTCTGTAATTTGTCCTGATCGGCAATGAACTGCGACGCCGGAAAAATCACGATAGTCTCGTGATTTGCCAGCAGTTCGCCGGTCATCGGGTCGAATTGCACGATACGCTCGATTTCATCTCCGAACAACGTCACCCGAAACGCCGCATTCTCATAAGGCGGATAAATTTCCAGTACATCCCCACGAGCGCGGAACGATCCCGGTGATAAGTCCATGTCTCCGCGCGTGTACTGAATCTGTACCAACTTCCGCAAAATTGACTCGCGTCGTAACTCTTCGCCCTTAGTGATCTTAAGCATTGAAGCGCCCCACGTCACCGGATCACCCGTGCCGTAAATGCACGACACCGACGCAACGATGATCGTATCCCGACGCGACAACAGTGCCGCCTTCGCCGCGATTCGCAGCCGTTCGATTTGCTCGTTGATGTCCGTCTGCTTCTCGATGAACAGGTCATAACGCGGCACATACGACTCCGGCTGATAGTAGTCGTAGTAGCTCACGTAGTATTCGACGGCATTCCGTGGGAAGAATTCTTTGAACTCGGCGTACAACTGCGCCGCCAGCGTCTTGTTGTGCGCCAGCACCAACGTTGGACGCTGCACCCGTTGGATCACTTCCGCAATCGAAAATGTCTTGCCTGTGCCTGTCGCACCCAGCAGCGTCTGCCTTTGAAGACCCTTGTTGATTCCCTCGACCAGCGCCTCGATTGCCTGTGGCTGATCGCCTGTAGGTTTGAACTCGCTGACTAGCTCAAATGGGGGCATTCCTGACCTGCTTTCTCTCGAACACCAGTTCGATTCTTGAGGTAGTATTATAGCCTACTCCATATGAGAATTCACTGGGGAAGTGTGAAAGGTTCATGGGTAATAAAGGTAATGTTGTCGCCCAGTTCGCGGATCGTGTAATCGGCAACCGCATTTACCGTGAAGTCCGTCAATCGATCCGAAACGGCGATCAGCACATCCCATTCACCGCGTTCCAACGGTGTAAATTCATTCCCGAGCACCACCCCGTCGGGCCAGACATTGAACATCTGCTCGTTGACACAAATTTGCTCTAGCTCATCCGTAAAGGCACGATCTGCGTACTCATTGCCAAACCAGAATCCGGTACATGGCGAATGAGTTGCATATGACCAGAAAATACGCATTTCCTCCTGCGGATGCCCCGTTACGTTCGCGTATTGCTCCAATCCCCGTTGAACGGTTGCATCGAACGTAGCGACGCGGTTGAGCCGTTCCTGATGAAACTGAAATGCCTGAACGAAACTCACCAGCAACCCAGCCAGCATGAGGGCTGCAATCAGAATTCGAGCCTGCCTGAGCCACCGAATCCCTTCGGTTAGATCGGAAAAAATGACGGCAAGCAAAATCGGCATCGTGGCAGATATTGAGATCAGGTAATGCGTTTGCGGGTGTTTCAGAATGAGAAAAAACAGCACAAGGGTATGGACAACTAATCCACAGCTAAGCGCCCATACCCCCCGATGTTGGTCAAGGGTTCGCCGCTGCAAAAACAGAATCACGACCAGCGTGATCACCACAATCCCTGCGACGCCGACGACATGCGGCGCTTCGCTTAAGAGTTTCACGAAATTGGTGGTCAAACTTTCAACCGACGTGAAACCACGCTCACCTGTACCATAGATGCCTTGTGAGCTAAAAAGCCGCCACACCCAGCCGAGAAAGAGGTCATATCGCTCGAAAATCGGTATCGTAGCAACCCCAAACCCCACCAGAGACGAAACCACAACCGTCCCGCCAGTTGCGATAGTCTGCCTCAAAGGGCGTTTATTCAGGGCGCTGAATACGTAAAGCGTTACGAATATACAGATCACCCAGACCGCGAAGTACAGTTGAATCGCCGTCAGTACCCCTGCCGCAAATCCTAACAGCGCCACGACTCGCCATGAAAGCGAGCGATTGGAGCGTATCGCCAACAACAATCCAAGCAGCAGCGTTGTCCCTAGAGGTAGGTTAAACGAGTTGTGCGACCAAAACGTGAGCGAGGCGAAGCCATCGTGAGCGACAACGGATTCATCATGGGGATGAATGGCAAAGTAGGAGACCGCTATTGCTATAGAAAGTACGGCATCTTTCCCGTCCCCAACCCGAATCGCATAGCGAGCAACCAGAATAACACTCAAAATAGCGGTAAAGGTCAGGAAACTGCGCCCCATCACCAAAAACAACATCGGGTTTTGCAGGTGATAGATAACGAACTGTTCCGAATTGCCGCCCGTAAACGGATATGTCAACGCCAGAATCAGGGTACCAAGCACTTCCACTGGCGTGCCGGGATGATCCACAAACACATATGGATGTCCCTTGAAAACCGAGAGCGAACTCATGAAGTAAGGCAGTTCGGGATCGTATCTGAAGTAGAACGGCAGTGGCTGAATGAACTGCGTGTAAAGCCAGTATCCCAGCAGCAGTAGAACGACCAGCAGCACACCAGTACGCTGCACCCGTCGGGGTTGGAAGTTTTCGGTCATGAATCAGTTCATCTCAGCGTTGAAATAATTGTAGTCGCACTCCCGTTGAATCATCCTCCCGAAACCATGAAGGTTTCCGACCAAAGTGTGTCCGAGGGAGCAGCTATAGCTCCCTCTCCCTAGCGTGCCGGAATATATAGACAAGAAAGTTTTACTGCCTCACCGCTTCTTTCAAAACCGCGCCCAACCGCTTAATACCCTCGACAATCATCTCTGGACGGGCATTGCTGTAATTCAGCCGGAACATATTATGCCCCGTCTCCCCGATGTAGAAATCGTCGCATGGCACAAACGCCACGTTTTGAGCGATAGCCGCTTTCAACACCTCTCGCGCGTTCAGATGCGGTGGCAGCGCCACCATCAGGAACAACCCGCCCTCAGGTCGCGTCCATGTAACTTCTTCCGGGAAGTGCTCGTCCATCGTCTTCAGCATCAAATCGCGCCGCTCACGGTACACCTTCCGCAGCATGGCGATATGTGCTTCAAGAAATGCCTCATCTCGTGCCACTTCATAGGTCACGAACTGGTTGAACGTGCTCGTATGCAAATCCGTCGCCTGCTTCACCTGTACCAACTTGTCGATCACCGGGAACGCCGCAGCCACCCATCCAATGCGCAGTCCCGGCGTCAAAATCTTTGAGAACGTCCCACTGTAAATCACGTTCCCGTCCAGCGTGGTCGAACCGCGATACTCCGCCTCGATTTGCAGCACCGTCGGAACGCTTTCCCCGCTGTAGCGCAGTTCGCCGTAAGGGTCATCTTCCACCAGCGGCAAATTGTGCTTCACCAGAATTTCCGCCAGCTTCATACGCCGCTCTCTACTAAGCGTCGTCCCCTGAGGATTCTGAAACGACGGGATGGCATACATCGCCTTATGGCGTTCCGCCAGCAGCGGTTCAAGCTCATCCACGCACATTCCATGCTCATCCGTTGGCACAGCCGTAAAATGCAGGTGATAGGGTTTCCACGAGGTCATCATCCCAACGTAAGTCGGGTTTTCCACGATCACCCTATCCCCTTCATCAAACAGGATTCGCGCGATCATGTCCACCGCCTGCTGTGACCCGCTGGTGATGAGGATGTTCTCTTTGGGGATTTGAAACTTGCCCGACGAAAGCCGCTTGGCGATCAACTCTCGCAGTTCCGGCATCCCCTCGCTCGTGCTGTATTGCAGCACTTCCCGTCCCCGTTCCGCCAGCACCGTTTCCGTCGCCTG
>DATGQJ010000090.1:0-2812 GCA_035304265.1 Oceanobacillus sp. | reverse complement strand
AATCCTCTTGCGCGGCTTCCAACGCGGATGCCACCACTTCTTCGGCGGTGAAGATGCCCGTTGCGTCATTGTCCACAGCAAGCGGCGGCGGAACTTGCCCGGCAATGTTGTCGAGGTCAGCCTGCATCTGTTCCTCTGTCGCCGGGAGCGGCGGCTCATACGAGGACTCCACCGACGAGGGATCGGTCACGATGATGACGGTTTGCAAAACTGTACCCGGCTCGGAGTCGGTCTGTGGGTCGCGCAGACGAATCGCCTCGACGTTTTCCTGCCCATCCAGCACCTCGCCGAAAATGGTGTGCCGGTTGTTGAGGTGAGGCGTCGGCACGGTAGTGATGAAAAACTGGCTGCCATTGGTTCCGGGTCCGGCATTCGCCATTGCCAGCCAACCGGGGCGATCAAAGTGGAGGAAGCCCACAAACTCGTCACCAAACTGATAGCCGGGTCCGCCACTGCCTGTTCCGGTGGGGTCGCCGCCCTGCGCCATGAACTCCTCAATCACGCGGTGGAAAGTGGTGTTGTTGTAATACCCCTGCTGTGCCAGAAAGACGAAGCTGTTGACGGTCAAGGGGGTGAACTCTTCAAATAAATCAATGTAGATGGGGCCAACTTCGGTGCAGAAAATTGCCCGGTAATCGACGCCCTCCTCCAACACCTCGTCCGGTGCGGTGAAGCTGCGGGTTTCCGGCTCTGGCGCGGGAACGGCAGCGTCGCAAAGCGCTTCCTGCGTTTGCATCTCCTGCGCTAACACAAATGAAGCGGAAAGCGCCAGCGCAACGCAAGCCGCCGTGAGTAGAAATCGTTTCATTCAAGCCTCGTGAGGGTGAAAAATGTACGATGCTGTCCATTGTACCGCGATTGTCGTCGTGATAAACGCCGGATTTTGCACCAAAACTTATCATTTTTAGCGCAAATCTTACAGTACGATAAAACTGCTTATCCATTGACGAGCACACCGAGGGAGGGTCATGATGGCTCGTAAGTTACTGGCTTGTGCAGTTCTGGCAGTGTTGATGCTCTCATTCGCTTCGCCAGTCCTGCCACAGACGGGAGAAAACCCCTGTGACACCGATGCACTAAGGTTTTTCAGCGATTACCCCGAATACGCATCCGCGTGCGCCGCGATGAACGTATGTCTTGAACTGGCGAACGGCGAAATTCGGCAATGTATGCCGCATTTTTTGATCGAACGCCTTCGCTTGTGTGCGTCCGACGACGCGGTCTGCATCACGCAGGCACAGCTTCAAACCGCGTTGGCGTCAATGCCCGTCTGGTATGATCTGAATATGTACAACCAGCCGGAAGAACACTGGCGTGAGCTTGCGGGGATACTGCTGGATGCCGAAAATCTACAGGGCGATCCGAGCGATGTGTGGTATCCCATAGAAGTGATGGAAACCGATGGTGCCTTTGGAAAGCGCATGTATTTGCAATTCAACACTTCCGACCCGATGGTGGAGTACAGCCTCGGAGTGCTGCAAGCATTGATGGGGAATCAAACCGCCGCGCTGGAGTTTTTCAACACGTCCATCAGTTTGGACACAACCAACCCGCTGGCGTACTGGTCACGCGGGAACCTGTTTGCGGCGCAGGGTGAGGGCGAACGCGCCGCGCTGGATTACCTGTTATTTGCCGTGTACACCGCCGCCGTAGATCAGAATCCTGCACTGGCGGAGATGATTGACGATCTCGCCGCGCAGTATCCCGTTCCTCTGGACGATGGAGACCCCTTCCTCGAATATCCGACGGTGTCAATTTCAGAGGGCGTGGGCGGCTCGTTCCATCGAGATTTGTCTCTGGAGGAAGGGCATCCGGTGTGGCTGCTGTCCTTCGCGGATCACCTGCTCTATTACACACTGTCGGACGACGCGCCATCTGATTCCCGCCAGTATGAACTGGTGTCCGAGTTGTACGCTCTGGAACCCAAGGACGACGGGAGTTATGTAGTCGAGGCAGGCTATTATTACCTCGACTATGAGCGAGCCATGTACCTCATCCCAACCGATGAAGAAAACGTCTTCGAGATTCGACTGGGCAGTTTAGGGTTTGAATCATCTGGCGGCGCAGTTCCACTGCTCGCACCTGCCGACCATCCTGATCCACGCGATACGTCGGGTTTCCGCTGCCCTGACTCGGTGCTGTCACGCCTGACGGTTGGCGACGTTGCCGAACCCGCGAGTTATTTCGGCACGCTTCAGGTACACGCCGCCCCGAACAGCGAGGAATTTACGGCAATCGAAACCGTTTACCCCCCGCCGCAGGTGTATATTGTCTCCGGTCCGGTATGTCAGGATGGAGGCACATGGTGGGAGGTATCGGTCAACGAAATCACCGGATGGGTCAACGAAGCTGACAGCGAAGACCCAACCCTGTACGCGCTCAACCCTGCATAAGAAACTTTGCTCCCACACGGCGCGGGCTAGCATCGTGTTGGCTCGCGCTGGCTTATCCCGTCACCCACCGCCCACAGCCGAATCGTGCCGTCCAGGCTCACAGAAGCCAGTAGCGTCCCCTGTGGGTTGAAGGCGACATCCGTTATCCACTTGCCATGACCATCCAATGTGACGACGTGGCGCTGCTGCTCCGTATCCCACAATTGAACGACGGTATCATTCAAGAGCATGTCGCCGCTGCCGACTGCCAATAGCCTTCCATCGGGGCTGAAAGTGACTGAAGCCTTCGCCTTTCCCAGATCACTTCGGGCAAGGATAACTTCATGCTCATCCGTTGCCACGCGCCACAGCAGAATATCGCCATCCGCGCCGCCGCTAGCGAGATACTCCCCATCAGGGCTGAAGGCAAGCGACGTGAC
>DATGQJ010000089.1:0-3802 GCA_035304265.1 Oceanobacillus sp. | reverse complement strand
GCGGATCGCGCTTCGGCGTATGGCGTTCACGGCGTGGTGGTAGACGGCAATGACGTGCTGGCAGTTTACGATGTGATGAGCGAAGCCGTCGAACGCGCTTACAGCGGCGAGGGCGCGACGCTGGTAGAGGCGAAAACCTATCGCCCCGTCCCCCACTCTTCCGACGACGATGATCGCAGCTATCGCAGCCGTGAAGAAGTCGAGGAATGGAAGAAGAAAGACCCAATCCTGCGCTTCCAGAATTATCTGATGAGCGAAGGCGTGCTCAACGACGATCTGCTGCACGATTATGAAACCCGCGCCCGCGCCGAAGTGGATCGGGCGCAGGCTGAAGCGGAAGCCACGCCGCTCCCCGATCCTGAAGAGGCGCTCGGCAGCGTCTATGCTCCGAATGGGGAGGCATAGCCATGGCGCAAGTCACGCTGATTGACGCTATCCGCATGGCGATGGACGAAGAAATGGAACGCGACCCGCGCGTTTTCCTCACAGGCGAGGATGTGGGGGTACGCGGCGGTGTATTCCGCGCTTCACAGGGATTGTTCGAGAAGTACGGCGCAGAGCGTGTGGTCGATTCGCCACTGGCGGAACTCTCGATTGTGGCGGTTGGCATTGGCGCGGCGCTGGCGGATTTGCGCCCGATCTGCGAAATTCAGTTTGCCGATTTCATCCATCCGGCATTCAACCAGATCGTCAGCGAGGCGGCGCGAATTTATTACCGCAGCAATGGCGCGTGGTGCGTGCCGATGGTCATTCGCGCACCTTATGGCGGCGGCATCACCGGCGGGCTGTATCACAGCCAGAGCGTCGAGGCGTTTTTCGCTCACGTTCCCGGCTTGAAGGTGGTCGTCCCGTCCACCCCTTACGACGCGAAAGGACTGCTGAAAAGCGCCGTGCGTGACCCGAATCCAGTGTTGTTCTTCGAGCCGAAAAAGGGCTATCGCGCCATCAAAGGTGATGTACCAGAGGACGATTACACCGTCCCCATCGGTCCCGCCCGTGTCGCCCGTGAGGGACGCGATCTCACCGTGTTCGCCTATGGCATGATGGCGCATTACACGCTGCAAGCCGCCGAAAAGGTCGCCAAGAGCGACGGTATCGACGTGGAAGTGGTAGACCTTCGTACCCTGCTGCCGCTGGATAAAGCGACGGTGATCAACTCGGTGAAAAAGACGGGCAAGGCGCTGATCGTGTACGAGGACAACCGGACGCTCGGCTACGGCGCGGAGATCGCGGCGGTGCTGGCGGACGAGGCGTTTGAATATCTCGATGGACCCATTCGCCGCCTGACCGGACCCGACGTGCCCGGCGTTCCCTACAGCCATTCCATGCAGGAATTTTTCATGCCCAACCCGGACACGATTGCCGACGCGATACGGGAATTGGCGGGGTATTGAGTAGAAGAAAGTAAAAAGTTGAAAGTAAGGAAGTATTACCCACTTTTCACTTTTTACTTTCAACTTTGAACTTGAGGAGTTGTGATGCCAACCAACGTCATCATGCCCCAGCTTGGCGAGAGCGTGGTCGAAGGAACCGTGACGCGCTGGCTTAGCGCGAAGGCGATACCGTCCACGAGTTCGAGCCGCTGCTGGAAGTGAGTACGGATAAAGTTGATACGGAAGTGCCCGCGCCCGCCAGCGGCGTGTTGCTAAAAATCTACATCAGCGAAGGCGAAACGGTGGATCGTGGGACGCTGCTCGCCGTGATCGGGCAGGCAGGCGAAGCGGTGGACGATAAAGCGCCGCCTGTAGGGGCGACGCACGGGTCGTCCCAACCTGCCACCGCCGATAATCACCTTGCAGAAACCCAGCCCGTGAACAGCGGACGCAACGGTTACAGCGGGCATGTTACCCCGGTGGTTGCGCGGATGGTGTCTGAGTACAACATCGATCTTTCAAAAGTGAAAGGCACAGGGCGAGGCGGGCGTATTACCAAGAAAGATGTCGAGGCGTATCTGGCGCAGCGCGAAACCGCCCCCGAAGCCGTTGCCGAAGAAGTACCGCCGTGGGAACAGCCTGTCGATGGCGATTTGTTCAAGCCGACGGTGGAATACGACGTAGAAGTCACGCAGGAAGCCCGTCCGGTGGGGACGCGCTACGTCCCGCCAGAAGTGACCGAGCCACCGCCGCGCTTGCATCCGGTGGAGCCGATCCCGCAGGCAGCGGACGGCGAACTGGTGGCGCTCACACCCATGCGCAAGAATATCGCCGAGCACATGCTCCGCAGCAAGCACACATCGCCGCACGTGACGACGGTCTTCGAGGTCGATATGTCGGCGGTGCTGGCTCATCGTGAGGCGAACAAAGATGCATTCGCTAAAAACGGCGTCAACCTCACGCTGACCGCGTATTTCGTCGCCGCCGTCGTAGATGGACTTCGCGCCGTTCCTACATTGAACGCGCAGTGGACGGACGAAGGCATTTATCTGCATCGTCCCATGAACATCGGGATTGCCGTTGCATTAGATGGCGGCTTGATCGTGCCGGTCATCAAAAACGCGCAGGATTTGAACCTGATGGGCATCGCGCGGGCTGTCAACGATCTGGCGACGCGGGCGCGGAACAAGCAGTTGAAGCCCGACGAAGTGCAGGGCGGCACGTTCAGCATCACCAATCACGGCGTTAGCGGCAGCCTGTTTGCTACGCCGATCATCAACCAGCCGCAGGCGGGCATTCTCGGTGTTGGCGTGATGGAGAAGCGGGTGAAGGTGATCACCGACGCGAACGGCAACGACATGATCGCCATTCGTCCGTGTGTTTACGTGTCGCTCACCTTCGATCACCGTATCGCCGATGGCGCGACTGCCGATGGTTTCCTGCTCACGCTGAAACAGCGCTTAGAAGGCTGGAAAGACTGAAGCCAGAAGGGGAATGAGGCGAGCGCATTCCCCTATATATCTCCGATTCGTGGAGACTTTCCAGAGATTGACGGGTTTAACTATTCAATCGGGTTGTGGCTATAATAGCGACATCGGGTTGAATGAAAATGAGAGGGTAGAATGCCAGCCGCTATCGCTCTGTCCATACGTCGCGCGATGATCGAGCGTTGCCAACAAGGGGAAACCTTCAGCGTCGTCGCCCTCAACCGTCTTCTGGAGCAGCACATCGGGAGAGTGTAGGGACAAGATACATCTTGTCCGCCCGATTTAGAAGAACGGACAGGATGATGCGCTTTAACAAAATAGGATGGATATGCCGTAGGGACACGCAACTGCGTGTCCGCTCCTTTCGATTAGGCGGACACGATATTGCAGTTTAACGCCGGAGGCTGAAGCCATCCGGCTAGCAAAATCAACCCGCCTGAAGGCGGCTGTTAAGCCTGCTTCAGCAGGGTTTTCTATGCTAGCCCGACGCCTTTAGCGAAGCGGCAGCGTCGGGCGCATTCACTGGATTAATTTACTAAACAGCAATCATCTTCTCCGTTGGATTTCAGGAGAACGGACAGAATGATGCCGTTTAACAACATAGGACGGATATACTGTAGGGACACGCAACTGCGTGTCCCTCCCTATACTCTCCGTTAAATATGATTGAATCACACGCATCTTCGAGAAATTTATGTCTAAAACACTGATTGTTTTGAATCCTCGCGCAGGCAGCGGACGCGCGGGTCGCCTGTGGAAAGAATTAGAACCCCTGCTTTTTGAGAAACTTGGCGAGTTGGTGGTTGCCATCACCGAGCATCCTAACGACGTTGCACAACATCTCGAACAGGCATATGCCAGCGGTCTGACCCGCGTGGTTTCGATTGGCGGCGACGGCACCAATCACTGTCTCGTCAACGCGCTGGCAGACCTCAACCAGCG
>DATGQJ010000088.1:0-3028 GCA_035304265.1 Oceanobacillus sp. | reverse complement strand
GGATTGAGCCGGACTGCAACATCCCCGGCGGCGAATCCTTCGTCCGGCAGGGCTTATATGGTCAGCGCTATTTCAAAGAGAAGTTCGGCGTCACCTCAAAGGTGGGCTTCAACGTTGATAGCTTCGGTCATGCCGGAACCCTGCCGCAAATTCTGAAGAAAAGCGGTATCCCTTACTACGTCTTTCTGCGCCCCATGCCCCACGAAAAAAGCCTGCCGTCGCGCCTGTTCTGGTGGGAAGCCGATGACGGTTCGCGCGTGCTCACCTTCCGCATCCCCTTTGAATATCTCTCGTGGGGAAAGGACATCGAGCATCATGCGCGGCGCTGTGCCGACGAAATGCGTGCGCCGATTGACGAATTCATGTGCTTCTATGGGGTGGGCAATCACGGCGGCGGACCGACCAAAGCCAATATCGAGAGCATCCGCCGGTTGAACGCCGATCCCGAATTTCCGGCGGTGCTGTTCAGTTCGCCGGAGCGCTTCTTCGCTTCGGTTGAGGCAAAAGGTTGGTCGCTGCCGGTGGTGCATTCCGATCTGCAAAAACACGCCAGCGGGTGTTACGCGGCACACTCCGGCATCAAACGCTGGAATCGGCTGGCGGAGAATCGCCTCATCACCGCCGAAAAATGGTCGGCGCTGGCGAATGTCGTCACCGGACAGCCCTACCCGCAGGATTTTGACCGGGCGTGGAAAAGCGTTCTCTTCAACCAGTTTCACGACATCCTTGCGGGAACCAGTCTCGAAGCCGCTTACGATGACGCCCGCGATAGCTACGGCGAGGCATTGGCAATTGCAGACCGCAACCTGAATTACGCGGTGCAGTCGCTTATGTGGAACATACGCATCGAGCAGGAAGACGAAGTACGTCCCATCGTGGTCTTCAACCCACACACTTTTCCGGTTCGCGCCAACGTCGAAGTGGAAATGTATCGCTGGAAGCCGACGGCGGTGCTGGTCGATGACCGCAATCAGTCGATACCTTTTCAAGAGGTTCAGTCGGTGACCACCACCAGCCGCGTCCGCCTGAGCTTCATGGCAGACCTGCCCGCGCTCGGCTACCGCACCTATCGCCTGCTTCCTGAAGGCAAGGCGACTGAAAGTATCACCGTTCAGGCGTCGGATACGGTTCTGGAAAACCGATATTTCCGGTTGGAGTTCAACCCTGAAACCGGATGTATCGCCAGCCTGTATGACAAGCAGGCAGAAGTGAATGTTTTTCTCGGCGAGGCGGCAAAGCCCGTCGTCATCGAAGATACCAGCGATACGTGGTCGCACAACGTCTATCGCTTTAACGACGTTGTGGGCGCTTTCAAAGCGTCAAGCGTCAAGCTGGTGGAGCATGGAGCCGTCAAATCGGTGATTCGCGTGACCAGCGAATACAACCGATCCATCTTGATTCAGGATTTTATCGCGTACCCGGATAGCAACCGAATCGACGTGCAGGTGATGGTGGACTGGCGCGAACAGTTGAAGCTGCTCAAGCTGCGCTTCCCCGTCAACGTCAACTTCATGAAAGTCACCCACGAAATCCCCTACGGTCATATCGAGGAATTTGCCAACGGCGAAGAAGTGCCGTTCCAGAGTTGGATTGACATATCGGGCATCTCCAGAGACAGGGAAATCCCGTATGGCTTCAGCCTGCTGAACGACGGCAAGTACAGCGTCGATGTGGACGTGCGCGATATTGGCTTGACCGTTCTCCGCAGTCCGGCATATGCCCATCACATCCCAGCGACCTTGCAACCGGATCGGCTTTACTCGTTCATCGATCAGGGCATTCAGCGCTTCAGTTATGCCATGCTGCCGCATCAAGACAGTTGGGAAAGTGCGGGCACAGTCCAACAGGCGGCTTTGCTCAACCAGCGCCCGATTGTGCTGCTGGCAACCTACCACCCTGACGGAACGCTGCCACAATCGCAATCGTTCATCGAGGTCAAGCCGGACAACATCCATGTCACCGTGTTGAAACAGGCAGAGGATAATACCGATCTGATCGTCCGCGCCTACGAAACCACCAAAACCGCCACACATGCGCAGATCACGCTTTGCCTGCCGGATACCAAACGGATTATCGAGGCAGACTTCGCGCCCTGCGAAATCAAGACCTTCCGTGTGCCGCGCGATCCAAATCTGCCGATTGTGGAAACCGATCTGATAGAGTGGGAAACGTAATGCCGCAGCGCATCATCCTCAGTGGCGACGACTGGCAGTTCAAGGAGTATTACGGCGAAGACTGGCGCTGGCGTAACGCCCACAAACCCGATACTCGTGATACGCGCCTGTGGCGAAGGGGAAGCGTACCCGGCAGCGTACATCACGACCTATGGACGCTTGGCGAAATTCCCAACCCTTACTTCGAGCGCAACAGCCTCCTGTTGGAATGGATTCCGGCGCGAACGTGGCTCTATAAAAAGTCCTTTTTCGTTGACGAATCGCTGCAAGGCAAGCGCCTGCAACTGCGCTTCGAGGGCATCGACTACGAGGCGCAGATTTTCCTGAACGGCGAGCATCTTGACGATCATCGGGGTATGTACATCCCTGCCCAGTTTGAAGTGGGCGATCTGCTTCACTACGGGGCAGATAATTTATTGGCGGTGGTTATCCAGCCTGCGCCGCACGAACAGCCGCAAGTAGGACGCACCAACCTTGTGCGAACCCACAAAAGCCGCATGACCTACTGGTGGGATTTCTGCCCGCGCATGGTTCACGTGGGCATCTGGGATGATGTGTTTCTTGAAGTGACCGAGCAGATGCGCATCGAGGATGTTTTTGTGCGCCCGCAGCTCACGCCCGATTTTCAACGCGCCCATGTTTCGGTTTCCGTCGAACTGGATTCCACACAGGAACAGAACGTCGAAATTGATCTAATCGCGCGGTTGAACCAATCGGATGTTGTCAGCGCCAAGACACAGGCATCACTACAACCCGGACGAACGACGCTCGAAATGTTTCTGCCAGTCGAAAATCCGCATCTCTGGTTTCCGAATGGGCACGGCGAACAACCGATTTATGAGGCAGACGTTCGC
>DATGQJ010000087.1:0-7343 GCA_035304265.1 Oceanobacillus sp. | reverse complement strand
GAGCCGGATTCCAGCGAGATCGCGCCGACGGTCAGCGAAAGATTGAACGCGCCCTCGGTTGTCCCCTGCGCGAGATCGTTGCGAGAAGCGAGGATGTAGTAATCGCCATCTTTGGGCAGCCTGAATTGAATGATACGCGCGTCGCGGGTGTTGATGCTGGCGTCGTTGTTGGCGGCAAGCTCGTTGAAGTCGCTGTCCATGAGGATCAGATACGGGTCGAGATTGCCTGACTCGCGGTTCATGGTGATGGTCACGAGATCACCCGTTTTGCCGGAAAAGCGGAAGTAGCGCTGCGGCGTATCGGCGCTGATGCTGTCGGGATAGTCTTTGTTGTAGCTGACGGGCTGCACGTTCAGCCGGGTAAGGTCTGCCGGATAGCTGGTGAGACGCAGGTTGAAATTGCCGCCCACCTGCGGGTTGAGGTTGGTCGCCCGTAAGATATAGGGTCCGCTGCGCTGGATGTCTGAATTCAACGTGGCAAAACGCTGACCGCTGGTCGCAGGCACAACCTGACGGAGATTCAGGTCGAGCAGTTCAAGCTGTGGACGCGCCGCGCTTTCGATTTCGGTGAACAGCGTCACGGCGATCTGGTCGCCGACGCGGGCATTGATGATGTACGAGACAGCGGGTAGATCGCTGGTGAAGGTTCCTGAAATCGCCTCGCCAACTTGCAGCACCGCCGAAGCAAGCCGGTTGACGAACAGGCTGAAGGTTCCCTCGCCGCCGCCAGCGGACACCTCAATGAGATACCAGCCCGTCTCCGGCAGCGTCCCGTAGGCAATGATCTCGCCGGGACGGGATTCACTTTCGCGGCTCAGGGTTTCCGAGTTGCGATTGAGAATACGGACTTGTGGCGCGAGATCGCCCGTCGTGCTCACCACCCACACGCGCACGAGGTCGCCCTGCCGCCCGCCGACGGCGAAATACTTACGCGGTGTATCGGCGTTGAGGGCTTCCGCATACACCACGTCCCCATAATCAAGGACGGTGTACTGTACGGCGAAATCCGGTCCCGCGCTCAGAGGATCGGTAGGCGTTTGTGTGGACTGCGTTCCGGCAATGGCAAGCGAGAGCCGGAAAGTCCCTGCGCTGGTGCTTTCGGCGAAGCGGGTGGCTTCAATGATATAAGTGCCGCTTTCCGCCAGCGTCAGCGCGATCAACGAGTTGCGGTTGCCGCTTGCTTCGTCGTCGTTGCGCCCGATCAGCGACCCATCGGGACCAAACAGCGAAAGGAATGGGTCGAGGTCGCCGGAGGTGGTTTCCATACGGATAGTCACGCTGTCGCCCCGGCTCGCCTCGAAACTGTAACGAGCGCTGGGAAACGTGTCGTTGATATTGCCTTCGATGCTGCCCGGTCCGATTGGAAAGACCGGGACAGTGGTCGCGGTAGGGCTTGGCGTCTCCGTTGGCGGCGCAAAAGTCGGTGTGATGGTTGGCGTGAGCGTTGGAGCAGGTGTTTCAGTGGGTTCCGGGGTAGAACTGAGTGTAGGTGTGGATGATGGCGCAGTAGGTGATTCGGTCTGCGCGAACAACGGCAGCGCCCACAAGCAGATCACCAGCACAAAAATGCGTTTGATCAGGTTCGCCATTTCTACCCCACCTCTGGTATATCGACCATGTTACCACAGGTGAAGACGGCGGGTATCAGCCGTGACGGAAAAGCGCCCGTAATTAGGGGGTAGTGATGAGAAAAGCCAATCGCTTCTCTCATCACTTTCGGTGGCTCAGGTTAGATAATCGCGCAGTTGGCGGCTGCGGCGCGGGTGGCGCAGCCGGCGCAGCGCCCGTCCTTCGATCTGGCGGATGCGCTCGCGCGTCAAGCCGAATTTCTGTCCGACTTCTTCCAGCGTATGGCTGCGCCCGTTGAGCAAGCCGAAACGCAGTCTCAAGATTCTCGCCTCGCGGGGCGAGAGCGTGTTCAACAGTGCCTCGATGCGCTCATGAAGCATCTTCTCGTAGGCGGTTTGCGCGGGACTGGGGGCGCTGTCATTCTCGATGAACTGCCCAAACTCGCTGTCGTCGTCTTCCCCGACGGGGCGTTCCAGACTCAGCGGTTGCCACGAAACCCGCAGCATCCAACGCACTTTACGCGGTTCCATCTCTAGCTCGGTAGCGATTTCTTCCGGCGTGGGCTTGCGTCCGTTGTCCTGTTCCAGCTTGCGGGCAGCTTTGTACAGGCGGCGAATACGGTCACTCATATGCACAGGTACGCGGATGGTGCGCCCCTGATCGGCGATTGCCCGCGTGATCGTCTGGCGAATCCACCACGTCGCATACGTGCTGAAGCGGTAGCCGCGCCGGTAATCGAACTTCTCGACGGCTTTCATCAAGCCGAGATTGCCTTCTTGAATCAGGTCAAGGAAGGGGACGCCCCGCGACATGTATTTCTTGGCAATCGAGACCACGAGGCGCGTATTCGCCTTGATCAGGTGTTCGCGGGCGTTGATGCCGTCCTGCACCATCGTCTGCCATTCATCGGCGCGTTTATGGTTGGGGTTGTTGCGCAGCTTGCGGGCGGCTTCTTTGCCTGCTTCAAGCCGCATGGCGAGGTCGATTTCTTCTTCCGTATTCAGGAGTGGCACCCGCGCCATCTCCTTCAGATAAAGCCCCACCGTATCGCTTGAGGACATTTCCAGCATGTCATAGTCCTCTTCGGCGAGGTCTTCAATATCCTCTAAATCCTCGTCATCCTCGATTTCCCAAACATCATCCAGATCGAAATCGTCATCCAGCGCGATGTCATCTTCAAAGAAATCAGTCGTCGGCAAATAGGAATCATAAGCCGTCTCGTAGTCGTTCAAGGTATTCACCCCTTCACAACTAAGCACGAATAAAAAGGGTATAAAGTTCGCAGATTACTTCTTGAGCAGTTCCTTCAGCTTTGCCAGACGCGGGTCGATTTCATCCTGACAATCGCAGGGACCTTGATTCAGGTTCGCTCCGCAGGTCGGGCACAGCCCCTTGCAGTCCGGGCGGCACAGCACGCCTCGTGCGTCCGCGATAATCGTCTCTTCACGCAAGAGAGGTGCAAGGTCGAGAATGGCGTCGTCGCCTATACTGAATTCCGACGCTTTTGTATTGGGGTAGGTATAAAGTTCTTCTACCGAAATTTCCATATCCCGCTGTACAGGCTCAAGACAGCGGTAGCACTCGTCTTCGATACCCACCTGAAGGTCACCCTGTACCAGAATGCCCTCTTTGGTGCGGCTCAGTCGGAGTGGACCTCGCACGTAGGCGAGATCGACATCTTCTGACACACGCACCGCCGGAACATCGAACTCGGTGTCATGCGTGTGTCCTGACCCAGCAGCGAGTAAAAATCCCACGTTCATCTTGAGTACGCGGTTGCTAACGTAACCGTTGGTGTATTGTTTCACGGTTTCGCCTGCCAGGAGGATTACATAACATTACTCTAACCTGCCTTAAAAGTATATGAGTTTGAAAGTTGTGTCAAGATATGAGACAACTTCTCATACCGAACTTAAACGACTTTTTGCAGGTTTTTTACGACCTGCAAGCTGATTGTAGGCTCAGTTTCTCACCCATCGAAAGTAACATAATAAGGGGAGTGGTGTAGTCAACTTCGCTTGTGTTACAATCGGTCACAGCGAAGATTTGCACCTGACAGCGCAGATACATGATTGGTACTCGGCTCGGTTCCTATGAAATTGTAGAGGAAATCGGCAAAGGCGGGATGGCGACGGTTTTCCGCGCCTTTCAGCCCAGCATTGGTCGATTCGTCGCCGTGAAGGTGATTCATCGAGCCATCGCAGCCGATTCGACGGCGTTGGAGCGTTTTCAACGTGAAGCGCGTTTGATCGCCCGCCTCGAACATCCCCATCTGCTGCCCATCTTTGATTATGATGGAGCGAATGATCCGCCCTACATCGTCATGCGCTACCTTGAAGGTGGCACGCTCAAAGAAGTCATGGATAAGGGCAAGCTGCCGCTCGGTGATGTCAACCACATCATGCGGCAAATTGCATCGGCGCTCGATTACGCGCACCGGCAGGGCGTTGTCCACCGCGACATCAAGCCGTCCAATATCATGATCGATCAGGAAGGCAATGCCTTCTTGATGGACTTCGGTATCGCTCGCTTTGCAGGTAGCGGCGAGGGTTTGACCCAGACCGGATTCGCCGTCGGCACGCCGGGTTACATGTCCCCCGAACAGGGGATGGGCATGGAGAACATTGACCGCCGCGCCGACATTTACTCGCTCGGCGTGATGGTCTTCCAGATGGTGACCGGGCATATGCCCTACACCGCCGAGACGCCGCTCGCCGTCGTGATGAAACACATCAACGATCCGGTGCCAGCGGCAAGTCAGTTCAGCCCCGGTGTGCCTGAACTTCTGGATACGGCGATTGCGAGGGCAATGGCGAAGAAACCGGAAGATCGCTACAACACCGCCAGCGACTTCGCCGACGACATCACCCGCGCTGTAGGCAAGACTACCGCCAGCCTGCGCCCTGACGCGCTCAAGCGTGCCGCACAGGAAAGCGTCGAGAAAATCCACCAGCGCCGCGAACAAAGACGCGACGAAATCGAAGCGACGATGGCGAAATTTGAGGCGAGTCGCCCATCAGCGACGCGCCCGCAGCCGCCGGGACCGGCACAAGTCACCGAAGCAAAACCCAGCGTACTGGAAGACAGTCCCACCGTTCTTACACCAACCGATCAGCAGATCGCACAGCCGGACATTGAACGCCGTCCAACAGTGGTTCCCGGCACGCCGCCACCGCCCCCACCAACTCCACAGAAAAAGTCTTTCCCACTGCCGTTGATCGCGGCGATTGTGGCGGGGGTTGTGGTCGTCGGCATCATCATTGTCGCCGCACTTTCCGGTGGTGGCGGAGCGACGGACTCCACCGCGACACCGGAAAGCGACACACCCACTGCCGTCGCACAAGCACTTGACGACACGGCGACCAGCACGACAACGCATACAGCAACCGTTACGGTGACGATACCGGACACGGCAACGCTGCGTCCGACGGAGACTTCTGAAGAAACCGAAATACCCAATGCCACAGCGGAGGGCGGAACGCTGGTGGCGCAGGCGGTGACGCCCGAAGCTCCAGTCGAAACCGCAGAGCCGCCCACCCCAACCGACACGTTAATCCCGCCGACGGACTCGCCCACCGAGACGCCTGTGCCGCCGACGGACACCCCGACGAATACGCCGCCCCCAAGCGAGACGCCGACTCCTGCTACGCCTATCGCAGTCGTGGGTCGTGCGCTGGCAGTACGTAGCGGTCCCGGTTCACAGTATCCGCAGGTCGCGACAGTCGATCCGCAAGCACCGCTCACCCTGCTTGGCATCAGCGACGACGGCGGCTGGTATCAGGTTGTGCTGCCCGATGGGACAGTGGCATGGCTGGCGGTGTCAGCATTTGTCTCAACCTTCGGCAACCTCAACGACGTACCTGTCGCGCTTGCGCCAACCAACACGCCGCCGCCCACCGACACACCGACCAATACGCCGCTTCCGCCGACGGATACCCCAACGCCGACACTACCTCAACCCACCGACACGCCGATTGCGGCGGTGACAGAAGTACCCCCTGAGACACCCGTTCCGGTTGATACGGGACGTGCGCCCTATC
This sequence comes from Oceanobacillus sp., assembly GCA_035304265.1. Lineage (GTDB taxonomy): Bacteria > Chloroflexota > Anaerolineae > Aggregatilineales > Phototrophicaceae > Flexifilum. The sequence goes on along the minus strand of DATGQJ010000087.1, from coordinate 1,734 downwards.
TGGTTGATTTCGAGGGCGATAACCCGATCAGCAACTGGGATTTCGATCCGTCGGTCTGGCAGGTGGTCAACGAAAGTGGCGAGCACTATCTCACCGGACGCGGATCGCTCAATCAGGTGACGGTGGTGCGCGGGCGTGACGTGCAGCCGTGGCTCGATCCTTCGGTGACACAACTTTTCATCGAGTTCCAGATTCTGCTCGATCCGCTTGCAGCAGGTGGGCGCGTGGTCTTCCATTATGGGCAGTCCGGCTACTACGCGCTGGAAATCTTCCCCGGTTTGATGATTCTCAAGCGCGACGCCCCCGTGCCCAACGTCTTCAACCGTGACACCGAACGCATCCTGCGCACACTCAATAACGTGGCGCTTCCGGCAAATGAATGGCATCGTGTATCGATCTGGGCGAATAGCGGCACCATCTACGTCTATCTGGATCGGGCGCTGGTGATGACCGTTCAGGATACGATTACGCCTCAACTCAGCGGCGGGCAGATTTTGTTGCAGGTCAACAACCAGTCGCGCCCCATTCGCTTCGATGATTTTCTGGTGATGTTCCCTGAACCCGCCAGCACCAGCTTTGAGAGCGCCGAGATCCCGTCGGAGTGGGTGACGAACAATACCACGGCGACCACGCTTGCCCGTGATGAATCCGGTCAGTATCTCTATTTCGCCAACGACACGCTGATCACGCCGCAGTTGCGCCCGCTGCAAGATTTCCTGATGTCCTGCCGGGTCTGGAACGATCAGGGTGGCTATCAACTGCGCTTGCGCGATAGCGCGGCGGGATTGATCCTGCTGGATGGCGTGGGTGGCGCGATGACCATCTCGCAGTGGACCGATCAGGGCACGCCGATCAACAGTTATCAGGTTTCCAACTTCTACAATCGCGGGCGCTGGGAACAACTGATGATCTACTACGTAGGAGACCGCCTGACCATCTATCGTGATGGCGTGGTGCGCTTCGATGAGACAATTCCCAACTCACCACCGGCAGGTACGATCTCGTTCAGCACAAGATCCGGCGACATCATGCGGATCGGCGAGTGTATGTTCGCCGAAGTTGCCGTGAGCAGCAACGAACGGGTACGCCCGATCCTCGCGCTGCGTCAGACTGCCATTGACCGTCCATGGCGGTTGATGCGCAGCGATCTGGACGATAATTTTGACGACGTGTTCCGCACCGACGACTGGTGGGTGGATGGTCAGCGGGCAGCGGGAACCTTCACCACCGATCCCAACGCAGCAGAGCACCGTCAGTTCCTGCGCATGGTGAACGAAGGTATACCCACGTGGCGCTTGTTCCGCGACGTGATCGGTGTGGAAATGTTCCGTTCCGGTGCAAGCCTTGATGCCGCCACCGACCTTTATGTGACGGTAGACACACGTTTCCCGGACGGTGGAAGTGGCACCGCGTGGCTTGGTGTGCGTACCACCCCCAGCATTACCGGCGCTGACCTCGAAGGCTACCGGCTGGAACTACGCCGTAATCCCGACGGCAGCACCGACGTGCTGGTTCGCTACGTCGGTCCCACCGAGCGAACGTTGTTGTATGAAGGACCGATGCCCATCCGTGAAGATGGAACAACGCCGGAGTGGATTCGGTTGGAAGTGCTGGCGCTGCGCGATTTGATCGCCTTTTTCGTCAACGGGCAATACGTGACGGACATCGATGGCTCCGCCAAACTCGGCGGCTCAATCGCGTTGGGTGTAGACGAAAATACGACGGCGGATTTCG
>DATGQJ010000086.1:0-4402 GCA_035304265.1 Oceanobacillus sp. | reverse complement strand
GACGTGGTGGTGATGTATCTGGGCGAAGCGGCGGAAATCGCCGACGTAGACACCATTTTCTACAATTCGGCGCACCCTTATACACAGGCGCTGCTGCGCTCAATCCCGCGCCACGACGCGAAACTCGACAGGCTGGAAACCATCAAGGGCAACGTCCCCGATCCGACGAATATCCCGAAGGGCTGTGTTTTTCATCCGCGCTGCCCCCACTACGTCCCCGCAAAATGCGGCAACCCACCCTTCATGCAGGTTGGCGAGCAACACTGGGCAAGGTGCGCCCGCGCCTTCGAGATCAATCCAAACCTTGCACAGACGGAGCAAGTTTCATGACGGCGGAAAATGGCACGCTGCTGCGCGTCTCTAACCTGAAGAAGCATTTTCCGGTCTACAGTCGGGGCATCATCTTCCGGCAGTTGGCGGGCTACGTCAAAGCGGTGGATGGTGTGAGCTTCAGCATCGGGCGCGGCGAAGTGCTTGGGCTGGTGGGCGAAAGCGGCTGCGGCAAGACCACCACCGGACGGGTCATTCTGCGTGCGGAAACTCCGACAGCAGGCGAAATCATCTTTCAGGACAGCGAAAAAGGCGAGGTCGATCTGGCGCAGTTGAGCCGCGACCAACTACGCGACATCTGGCGCAACATTCAGCTTATCTTCCAAGACCCGTACTCGTCACTCAACCCGCGCATGACGCTGGAACAGATCGTCGGCGAACCCTTGCGCAATTACAACGTACTCAAAGGTGAGGCGCTGCGTGACCGCGTTGCCGAACTGCTGCGGCTGGTCGGGCTGCGCCCGGAGTATATGTCGCGCTACCCTCATGCGTTCAGCGGCGGTCAACGCCAGCGAATCGGCATCGCCCGCGCTCTGGCGCTCAACCCGCAGTTGATCATCTGTGATGAGCCTGTCTCCGCATTGGACGTGTCGATACAGGCGCAAATCCTGAACCTGCTCAAAGACCTACAGGCGCAGCTTCATCTCACGTATCTCTTCATCTCTCACGATTTGAGCGTGGTGCGGCATCTGAGCCATCGTGTGGCGGTGATGTACGTGGGCAAGATCGTGGAGATCGCCGAAACCGAAGAACTGTTCAACAACATTCAGCATCCGTATACCGAAGCGCTGCTCTCTTCCGCGCCTACGCCTGACCCACGCGCCAAGCAAAAACGGGTGCGGTTGAAAGGCGAAGTGCCCGACCCGGCGAACCCGCCAAGCGGCTGTTATTTTCATCCGCGCTGCCAGTACGCCAAAGACCGCTGCAAGGTTGAACCGCCGCCGCTGCGCGAAACCCGCCCCGGACACTGGTCAGCCTGCCACTTCGCCGAAGAGTTGACGCTTGGAGTGTGAGAGAAAAGTGCTGAGTGATGAGTAATGAGTAATGAGTGATGAGTAAAAAGTTGAAAGTTAAAAGTGGAAATAACGCCGGAGGCGGCTGTTGGAGCCAAACGCCTTTAGCGAAGTCTAGCGTATCCACTTTCAACTTTTCACTTTCAACTCATCACTCTAAATATGGAACAATTCTGATGAAAGTAATGCTGCTTTTTCCCCCAAACTGGACGCCGAGTATGCCGCACCTGTCGCTACCGACGCTCACGGCATACCTGCGGATGCACGGAGTCGAAGTCATCCAGCGCGACCTGAACGCCGAAGTCTTCGACGAAATCCTGACGCGCAAATACATGAAGGATGCGGTTGCGAGACTGCGCAGCGAGTACGGTCCCAACGCAACCCGCCGACCCGCGAAGCGAGTGCACCCGCACCGAGAGCAGATTTTATGGGCGCTGCGCGAAGGTCCACAATTGGCGGAAGAAGTGCAAAAGGCAAAGCAGGTCATTCGCAGCGAGGCATACTTCGACGGCGAGATCAGCCTAAAGGCGTTCGAGATCGTCATCCAATGTCTTGAAATCGCATCCCTGCCCTTCTACCCCGCCACGCTCCACCTGCAAAGCTACATTGCGGCGTATCCGGTGGACAGCAGCAAGGGCGTTCTGGCAGGAGTCAAAGACGAGCATCACAACATCTTCCTCGACATCTACCGTCGCGGCATTCTGCGAGACATTCAGCGCGAAAAGCCGGATGTGGTGGGCATTTCGATTCCGTCGATGCCGCAAATGCTGGCAGGCATGACGCTCGGCTATCTGATTAAGCAGGAAGCAGGCTCGGACTGCCACGTAACCGTCGGCGGACCGCACATTAGTATGCTGCGGGATGAACTGCCCAAAGTCCCTGAAATCTTCAGCCTGTTCGACAGCGCGGTTGTGTTCGACGGCGAAGTGCCGCTGCTGCAACTGGTCGAGGCGGTCAGCGCGAAAGCCGATCTTTCACACATCCCCAACCTGATCTACAACGACGGCGGCACGATCCGCGTGAATGAGCGCAAGCCACAGGCGAAAATTCAGGACATGCCGCTGCCGGATTTCGATGGCTTGCCACTCACACGTTATCTCGCGCCCTATCTGGTGCTGCCTCTGCTAACGGCGCGGGGCTGCTATTTTGGCAAGTGCGCCTTCTGCAACGTCGGCTATGGCGAGGCGGACGCTTTCAGCCAGCTTAGAGCCGAGCAACTTGCCGAGCAGATGATGGCGCTGCACGAAAAATACGGCGTGCGGCACATCTTCTTCTCCGACGAGGCGATCACGCCGCGCAATCTGCGCCAGCTTTCGCCGATCCTCGAAAATCTGGGCGCACCGATTCAATGGGGTGGCTGCGTGCGCTTCGAGCACGTGATCTCCGCCGAACTGCTCCAGAGCATGAATCGCGGCGGCTGCGCCATGATCCTGTTCGGTCTGGAAAGCGCGTCGGAGCGGGTGATTCAGTTCATGGTCAAAGGGACGGAACTGGACGACATGAGTCGCATTCTGCGCGAGAGCCACGAAGCGGGCATCTGGAATCACACCTTTTTCTTCTTCGGCTTCCCCGGCGAAACGCTGCAAGACGCGCAGGAAACCGTCAACTTCCTCTATGCGCATAAGCAGTACATCAACTCGGCGGCGCTGGGCACGTTCTTGATGGAACGTTATTCCCCCGCGCACCGCTTCCCCAGCGCCTACAAAATTAAGCGCATCATCGAGGAACCGGATAAAGACCTTGCCATCTATTTCGATTACGAAGTCGAGGAAGGCTTGGACGCGGCGATGGCGGATCGCATCATGGAACGCTTCACCGACACCTTGCCGGATAAGCACTATCCCCAGTTTTACGCCAACGACGTGTACCGCTTTCTCTACGCCAGCCATATCAACCAACAGCGCAGCCCCATGCCGCCGTGGTTAGTACCGGAAGGGGTTTGAGCGTTCGCGTTTAGAGACACCATCACAACCGACTTTTCAATTACTAGAGGAGTGCTTCATGTTTCGTACCATCTGGATTCTGGCTATCGCGCTGCTGCTTGGCGCGGGTTTGAGCGCGGCACAAGATGAGCAACCTTCGCTGCGCGAACTGGCAGAAAGCAGAGACTTTTATATTGGCGCTGCCGTATGGACGAATCATCTGGACGTTCCCGAACATGCGGAAACCCTCGCGCGGGAATTCAACATGCTCACGCCCGAACATGAGGCAAAACACTGCATGGTGGAACGGCAGCGGGGGCAGTACGACTTTGAAGCGACGGACAGGCTGGTTGAATTCGCCGAAGAACACGACATGGTGGTTCACGGTCACACGCTGGTCTGGCATCAGTGTATGCCGCAGTGGTTGGTCTCAGGTGATTTCACCCGTGATGAAGCGATTGAAATCATGCGCGATTTCATCTTCGCCATGGTCGAGCGCTATAAAGGACGCATTGCCATCTGGGACGTGGTGAACGAGGCGGTTGCCGACAGCGGCAGAGGGCTGCGCCGAACTCCATGGTTGGAATTGATCGGCGAGGACTATATCGAACTCGCCTTCCGGTTCGCTCACGAAGCCGACCCCGACGCGCTGCTGTTCTACAATGATTACGGCGCTGAAGCCATGACCGGCAAAGCCAACGGCGTTTATGAACTGCTGAGCGATCTGTTGGAACGCGGCGTCCCGGTTCACGGCGTTGGGCTACAGGGACATTTCACGCTGGGCAGCGTCAATGCGGGAAGTATCGCCCAGAACATCCAGCGATTGGGCGAACTGGGCTTACAGGTGCAAATCACCGAAATGGATGTGCGCTTCAACGGCGAACCGAATGACAATATCCTTCATCAACAGGCAACCGATTACGAACGGATGATGGAAGTCTGTCTCGAAAGCGAATATTGCACGGCGTTCGTGGTATGGGGAGTGAGCGACAGATTTACGTGGCTGCGCGGCTCCAATCTCGGCTTCTTCGAGAATCCAGACGTTGCGCCGCTGCTTTTCGATGACGACTACAACCCGAAACCCGCCTATTTCGCACTATTGGATTTGCTGGCGGAGGAAACTCAGGGGTGAGGCGT
>DATGQJ010000085.1:0-5997 GCA_035304265.1 Oceanobacillus sp. | reverse complement strand
ACGGCACGGCGTGTATTCTCGTTCACTTCAGGGCGATCATTGATCACCCGTGACACCGTCGTGCGAGAAACCCCAGCCAGCCGTGCAATATCATCCAGATTCAAGGTCATCGAAAAACCAGCCAGTATTCACATGCGCGGGAATGGAAGCGCTTCCGATAGCGTAACGCTCGCCTGAACGCTTGTCAAGATACTCAGCGGACGGGTTTGGTGTCACCGTAAACGTGATAGTAAAACGGATCGTCCTGACCGATGCTGCCACGCTGTACAGGCTGGCGCGTGAACGCGGATTTGTAGAGCGCGGTCAGGAATTCCACCGTGTTGCGTGCCTGAGCGCCGCAGGTCAACGGCAGTTTGCCTGTTTCGAGCGCGTCGAGTGTATGGGTCAACTGTGCGGCATGGCTTGCCGGTACGTCATCGGGAATCGCCCGCCACCGCGCCAGTTCGTCTTCGTAGGGTGCGTTTTCGGGGATGCTGAAACGCCAGTGTTCGTTCCGGTGGCTGTAGAGATGTTCCAGTTCTACCGTCGCCTTCTGGAAATCGAAGCGCACGTAGGAGACCTGACGCGGCGAGAGTACGCTGTTGACGATGCTGCCGAGCGCACCATTGGCAAAACGCACGTGCGCCATCGACACATCTTCGACCTCGATATTGCGATCCAGTGTCCCCATGATGGCGCTGACTTCCGTCCACTCTCCCATCAGCCAGAGAAACATGTCCATCGCGTGAATGCCATGCCCCATCGAGACGCCGCCAAGTTCGGTGTCCCACTTGCCGCGCCATGGAACTTCATAATAGGCGTGCGTGCGATACCAGAGCGTGGTGCAGTTCCCCACCAGCGGACGCCCCAGTTCACCACTGTCGATCAACCGCTTGAGGTGCTGCGCTCCAGAGCCAAAACGCCACTGAAAGATGACGCTGCACGTTTTCCCGGTTTCGCGCTCGACGGCTTGCAAGCGATCCAATTCATCCAGCGAGGCAACAAAGGGCTTCTCGCAGATCACATGCGCCCCACTACGCATTGCCCGAACGCATAAATCGAAATGCGTTCCCGGCGGCGTGCAGATCAGTACGAGATCAGGCTTCTGCTCGTCAAGCATCTTTTGGGCATCGTCGTAACGATGGAGGATCGCGTATTCATCGCAATAAGCATTTAAGTTCTGCGCAGAAATATCGACAGCCGCCACGACTTCAACACGCTCCTTTTCGTGTCGCGCGGCATTCATATGGCTTTTTGCAATACCGCCTGTGCCAATAATTGCGGTGCGAATCAAATTCCCATTATTTCTGAGAAAATTTCTTGACACGTCGTTCATCTCCGATTAAGATATGGCTGCGTTACTGTAACGTAGTATAACGTTACAGGGAAAAATATCACAGTTATGACGTTGGCGAGTACGCATGTGTTCAACGGACAGTTTAATGTCAAACAGAGTAATATTTCACATGCCGAAAATACCATTACCTCCGGGGTTTACGCCTAACGTACATCCTCCCCTCGTGTATTCCCGCGATTTCACACCTATCATCTCTATCCCAGACAAATCATGTCAAGCGTAAAAGACGCTTTTCCAGTAGTGTAAGGTAACTTTCGACAACTAGATTTGGGAGACCTCAATGGCAAATCAGGCAGAAAGAACGTACCCCGCAATCAAAGGTCTTCTCTGGTACCGTGAACAGCATTACTCCTTCTTTGTCCCCAACGACTGGCACCGGCTCTACTGGGCAGACGGGCGAGACGGCGTGATTTTTGGACCTGATCCCTCCGATCCGTTCACGATCTTCGGCGTGGATATTCAAAATATCGGCACGACCATCACCCCTGAGGATTTTGAATGTCTCACCGAGGGCTTTTTTGAAGGCATCGAGCAGTTACCCGACTCGGTGATCGAGTCGCGAAATCGGAAGATCGTTGGTAAGCTCTATGAGCTAGAAGCAAAATATAGTTTTCGCGAGGACGGCGATACCCGCAAGCGCTGGGTACGTCTCTTTTACTACAAGACCTATCAGATTGCGATGTCGGCGCAGGGCGCAACTGCTGAAATATATGATTACTGGCTCCCTATTTTCTTCGAGGCAATGATGACTGCCCGCATACACAGCAAAAAACCTCAAAATGAGTTCATCACCTGACCCGGTGCATGACAAAGCATACTCATCCGATTTTGACGAAAGGAAGGTGGGGCGAAGGCAGAAGAATCCCGATGTAGATACTTAGTAACTAGAAAGGGAGCAAAAGATCGATGAGTAATAATGAACTTTCACGCCGTAGTTTTTTGAAAGCGCTTGCCAGTGGCGCTGCCGCTGCTGTCACCGCCCGCGCCCTTCCAGCGGTAGGCGCACCGCCCCAGCAGGCGGCGTTCAATGAAGCCCCGATGCTGGCGGAACTGGTCGCAGCAGGTGAACTCCCTCCCGTCGAGCAACGCATTCCCGTGAACCCGCGCGTGGTCGCGCCGCTGCATGAAGTGGGCGAATACGGCGGGACGTGGCGGCGGGCGTTCAAGGGTCTGTCGGATCGCTGGGGACCTGTGAAGCTCACCGAAGAACCCGCCATCCAATGGGACGCCCCCGACCCCGAAACCACCAATCTCGTCGCCAATTACATCTCCGAGTGGACACAGAACGAAGACGCAACCGAATTCACTTTCACCCTGCGCGAAGGACTGCGCTGGTCGGATGGGCATCCGTTCACGACGGAAGATGTCCAGTTCTGGTACGATGAAATTTTCCTGACACAACTCCTCAACAAGCCCGGTTTCTTTACCACCGGCGGCGTTGATATGGAACTGGAAGTCATTGACGAACTCACGTGGACAATTCGATTCACGGAACCCAACCCGCTGCTGCCGATTCAGATCGCCAAAAGCACAGGCGGCATGGTCGGCGGACCGACGATGGCTGCGCCGAAACACTATCTCAGCCAGTACATCCCGCATCTCACCAGCGATCCTTCGCTGATTGATGCGGCGCTTGAGGCGAACGGGTTAACCACGTGGGAAGAACTGCACTACGAGACGGCTCCCGGTGATGGACGCGGACCAATCAACTTCTGGTACCGTAACCCTGAACTGCCAACACTGGGCGCGTGGGTGGCGGCAAACTCCCCCATCACCGACGATCCGTTCATGATGGTGCGCAATCCATACTTCCATGCCGTCGATACCGAGGGCAATCAACTCCCGTATATTGACCGCATTTCTCACGCGCTGTTCGAGGACAATCAGACGCTCAACCTGTGGATCGCGCAGGGTCTGATCGACATGCAGGAGCGCCATCTGGCAGTCGCCGATTTCACCTTCTTCAAAGAGAACGAAAGCGCTGGCGACTATCGTGTCATCCTGCTGAAAGCGGCGGCGACCAACGCCTTCCACCCGAACATCAGCACGCCCGATCCGGTGTTGCGGCAAATCTTCGACACGCCGGAATTCCGCGAAGCGCTGTCGATCTCGATCAACCGTGACGAACTGAACGAATTGATCTACAACGGCGTCATGGAGCCGCGTCAGGCATCGCCGGTCACGGGTTCGCCCGAATACGACCCCGAATTTGAATCGCGCTGGGTGGAATACGATCCTGATCGGGCGAATGCGCTGCTGGATCAGCTTGGCTTCACCGAGCGCAACGCGGAAGGCTATCGTCTGCGTCCCGACGGCGAAACGCTGGGCTTCACCATCACCTTCACCGAGGTGTTGGGCAGCATGAACCCCGACGAAGTGCAGTTGGTGACGGGTTACTGGCAGGCAATCGGCATCGACGTGAGCCAAGAAGTGGTCGAGCGTTCGCTGTACGAGGAGCGCGTCCGCACAGGCGACATTCAGGTCGGCGTGTGGTTCGTTGACCGCAGTTCGGTGGTACAGGCAGATCCGGGTCGGTATCTGGGCACGGTCAATGACGGTCCATGGGCACCGCTGTTCGCGCACTGGGAAGCGGCACAACGTTCAGCCGATCCTTCTACCTACGGCTTCCCCAACGAGGAACCGCCGGAAGGTCATCCCGTGCGTCAAATCTGGGCGCTGTGGGATCAGGTACAGCGTGAACCGGATGAAGCGTCGCGCAACGCGCTGTTCATGGAACTGCTGGGCATTCACAAGCAACACCCCTACATGATCGGCACGGTTGGCGAAGACCCGCGTCCGGTGGTTGTGCGCAACAACTTCTTCAACGTCGGCGAAGGCTTCATCACCGACGACACGCTGCGCAACGAGGGCTTGCTGCGACCAAAACAATTCTTTATTCGGCAGCAGGCATAAGTGGTACTATTGAGATGGCAGGGGTGAATTCTGCCCCTGCCATAAATTGATTTTATTGCAGGAATAGATCGTGATACAGTTTCTTATTCGCCGCTCGCTTACTGCCCTGCTCACCATCTGGGCAATCTCGGTGGTCAGCTACATCATCATCGAGCTTCCCCCCGGCGATTTCCTGACTTCTTACGTTGCCAACTTATCCGCAATGGGCGAACGCATCCCCCCTGAGCAGATCGCCGCGATCCGCGACTTCTACGGCTTGGACGAATCGATTTTCATCCGCTATCTGAAGTGGATGCGCGGAGTCGTGCAGGGGAATTTCGGGCAATCGCTGTCTTTAGGCGCTCCGGTCAGCACGCTCATCTGGGATCGCATGGGGCTTACCGTCGCCGTCGGCTTGTGTTCGATTCTGTTTGTGTGGTCGATTGCGATTCCGATAGGCGTGTTTTCGGCAACTCACCAATACTCCTTCTGGGATTACGTCTTCACGTTTTTGGGCTTCTTAGGCTTGGCGATTCCCAATTTTCTGTTAGCGCTGGTGTTGATGTGGGTGGGATTCTCGGTGTTCGGGCAAAACGTGGGCGGTCTGTACTCGCCTGAATACCAGAACGCGCCGTGGAGCATCGGGAAATTCCTCGATCTCCTGAGTCATTTGTGGATACCGATATTGATCGTGGGGACATCGGGGACGGCAGGACTGCTCCGCACCATGCGGGCGAACATGCTGGACGAGATCAACCAGCCCTACGTCGAAACCGCCCGCGCCAAAGGTTTGAGTTCCCGGCGGCTGATCTGGAAGTATCCGGTTCGTGTCGCTTTGAATCCGTTTATCAGCACCGTCGGATATGCCCTGCCCGATCTGGTCGGCGGGGTGATCATCACAGCGGTGGTTTTGAATTTGCCGACGATTGGTCCGCTGCTGCTGCGGGCGCTGCTCTCGCAGGATATGTTCCTCGCCGGAGCGATTGTCTTGATCATCAGCATTCTGACGGTGATCGGCACATTTATCTCAGACATTTTGCTGGCGGTGTTTGATCCGAGAATTCGGCTGGTATAGGAAGGTGCTCGGTGGAAACAGTTGATCCCAAAGGACGCGCTGTCGATGCAGCCCCACCTACTGAAGCCGATGTTCCGGTGATGGATAAAGCCGACGAGCCGATTTCCGTTGCAACGCCGCGCCAGTTGATGTGGTGGAAGTTCCGCAAGCATAAACTGGCGGTGTTCAGCGGGATACTGCTCATCATTTTCTACGTGATGGCGATTTTCGCCGATTTCATCAGCCCCTACGACCCGAACGCCTACGACGCCGCCTATAAATTCGTGCCGCCGATGACCATCACGTTCATCGACGCGGCGGGCAACTTCACGTTTCGTCCGGGCGTGAACGCGCTGATCGGCAGCCGTGACCCTGAAACCCTACGGACGACCTACGAAGTCGATACCTCGAAATGGTATCCGATCCACTTTTTCGTAGAGGGTGTGCCGTACAAACTGCTCGGCATTTTCCCCACCAACATTCACCTGTTCGGGTTGGGCGAAGAAGCCGAAGGAATGCCGATCAACCTGCTCGGTTCTGACCGGCTCGGACGGGATATGTTCTCGCGGGTGCTGTACGGCGCGAGAGTGTCACTGTCGATTGGATTGGTGTCGGTGTTTCTGAGCCTAACGCTTGGCGTGGTGCTTGGCGGGATTTCCGGTTACTACGGCGGTATAGTAGACAACATCATCCAGCGCGTGATCGAATTCATCCG
>DATGQJ010000084.1:0-2982 GCA_035304265.1 Oceanobacillus sp. | reverse complement strand
ACGACGACAGGCGACATGATCAAAAACGGCAGGGTGCCCGTAAGTCTTGGGGGAGGGGCGGCAATCAAGATTCACGACACCGGACACGTCGTGCCCCCGGCTGTACGCGATTGGATGATCGCGCGGGCGGAAGCGGACGGCATTCCTTACCAACTGGAGTTGATCACAATTGGGACAACCGATGCTGCGGGAATTCAGACCGCGCGGGCAGGCGTGCCTAGTGGTTGTATCTCTATTCCCTGCCGTTTTGTTCATACAACCAGTGAAACGGTTGACATCAACGATGTGGAAGCTTGCGTGCAATTGTTGACTGGCTTGTTGAGCAATCCCGCCAACCCTTGACGATGAACAGCGGGCAGAGCGCCAAATCGCTGGTGTTTGGTTAGCCGCCGGTTAGAAAATACCCACTTGTGTAGACTCCTGCCCTGTGTTTCACTGTTAGTATCGCGGAGTTATTGTAGTGAAAATTGCTTATGGCGCGACCAGACGTACCGCAATCCCCATCGATTGAAGACCTGGAACTTCTGGCTGAAATCTCGCAAATGCTCACGCTGCTTGACCGTGATCGGTTATTGGAGCGTGTTATCGAACTCACGGTCAAAGCCCTCGGTGCGGATAAAGCGAGTTTGCTGCTGCATCCTGAACATACCGAGGAATGGAATCACGTCTTTATCAAGCACACCAACGGCGCGGACCAAGTCCAACGCTATGATGGGAAGCAGTCGCTTCATTTTGCGCGTCGGGTGCTGGATCGTGGGTTGGCAGGGTGGGTTGTCGCCAATAAACAGGGGACGATTGTACATGATACGCAAGAAGATGAGCGCTGGCACGTCTTTCCGGACAGTACGTCCGGCGCTCGTTCTGCGCTCTGTGTGCCTTTTCTCTATGACGACGTTGTTTTAGGCGTACTGACGCTGCTGCATTCCGAACCCTACCACTTCAACGAAACACACCTGCGCCTGAGCACCATCATCGCTAATCAAGCGACTGTGGCGGTGCGGAATGCCCATTTATTCAACACCATGCGGCATCAGCAACAGCAGCTTGAGGCGATTTTACATGGTATGCCTGATCTGCTGCTGGTGTTGGACGAACATGGACGGATTTTGCTCGTCAACGCGGCTGCCGCACGGTTGCTGCATGGTGAGGCAGAGACGGAGAACGTGGTTGGTCGAGAATTGAAAGAATTCCTCAATCACGACAGCGTTCTGGATATGATCCATGAAATTGTGGATAGCCCGCTGCAAAGCGGACAAACGTGGTCGTTTGAGACGCGATCAGAACAGCAGCGTCGCGATTATCTGGTGACCATTTCGGTGTGGGAAAATACGGCGGAAGGCGCAGCCCTGTCCGCTGCGCCCGCAGGGTACGTTGTGGTCTTGCGCGACATTACCACCTTGCGCGATCTCAACCGCTTCAAGGACGAAATGCTACAGATGGCGTCCCACGATCTGCGCAGTCCACTGGCGTTGATTGTGGGGTATTGCAGCCTGATCGCATTGGAAGCGCCGGAGGGTTCACCTGTTCACGAGTATCTCGACATCATTCAGCGTTCCACCGAGCGCATGAAAGGCTTGCTGGACGATCTGCTTCGGGTCGAGCAGATTCGCAACTCGCCGCTTGAATTGAACGAGCAGGTGGACATGCTTGAACTGGTGAATACGGTTCTGAACAATATGCGTCCACTGGTTGATTCCAAGCAGCAGCAATTGGAAGCGCGTTTGTCTCTGGACAATACCCCTATCGTCGTCGGAAATCCGGTGCTGATTCGGGAAGCGATGGAAAACCTGATCAGCAACGCCGTTAAATATACACCGGAAGGCGGAAGCATCACGGTAGAGTCCTACGTACAGGGAAAACGACTGCACTTCGTCGTTGAAGATAATGGCATTGGTATTCCCCGACAGGCATTACCACGTCTATTCGAGTCCTTTTATCGAGTGAATCAAGAAGGGACAGAAAATATTGAAGGGCGTGGGCTTGGGTTAAGTCTGGTCAAGACCATCATTGACCGGCACAACGGGGAAGTGTGGGTGGAAAGCGAAGTCGGGGTTGGCAGTCGGTTTGGCTTCTGGGTTCCCATTTAGCCGAAAACAAAACGGGCTGGTTCACAAGACCAGCCCGCTTCGTTAAATCGCTATTTATCCAGTAGCGCATAGGCATTCGCCGCGTAATCCTGCGCTGTGCCCGACACAGGTTTTTGCGGAATGTTATAGCCTAGCGCATCACGTTCATCCTCAATACGCTCTTTGATCTTTTTCAAATCTCGATCATTTGGATCGTGGGTCATCGCACTATCCACCAGCATTTCGGCGATGTCGAGGTGCTGCGGACTTTCGACCAGCAGCCGCGCTAAATCTACCGTCGTGCTGACGATGTTTTCTCGCGCGTTGCTCTGGAAGGCGAGGTGCAGCGCCTGACGATAACGCAACACTGCCTGCCCAAGCTGGTTTGCCTGCACCGCCGCATAACCGAGGCTGCTCAATTGCAGGGCTTCCTCGTCCTTGTCTTTGACCTCGCGGGCGATATGCAATGCCGACGTATGGAAATTGATCGCTTCAGTCCAGCGTCCAAGCTCGCCGTAAGCGGTACCAAGCCCGCCCAGCGTGCGCCCTTCATAGTCGCGGCGACCTTGTTCACGGAATAGTGTTAAAGCTTCTTCCCACGTTTCGATGGCAGCATTCGGGTCGCCATCGTCAAGCTGTGCGTACCCCATCTTGAACAACAAGACGGGTTCGCTGCGCTTGTCCTCGGTCTTTCGGGCGAGTTCGAGTGCCTGCGAATAAGCGCGGACGGCTGCGTCACTTTCGCCGAGTTGCTGTCGTGCATCACCAAGGATGATCAGCAGCTTCATCCGGCTTACGTCATTGCCACGCTGTTCCGCAAGCGTGATACCACGTGATGCATGGAGCACTGCCGCCTGAGAGTTGTCGGTATTGGCGGTCAGTTTCGCCAGTGATTCAAGCGTGGAAAGCATCCCCG
>DATGQJ010000083.1:0-6291 GCA_035304265.1 Oceanobacillus sp. | reverse complement strand
TGGCTGATGGTGGAAAATGCCATGCCGGACGAGGACTCGCGCAAAGCCGTCGAGACCATTGCCACCAACGTCGGGTTAGCGTCCGACGCACTTTCTTACCTATATAACGAGTACAAAACACAGCACATTACACCATGACCGACTATCAGACCCTTCTCATCGACATCGTTTCACCCTTCGCCTACGTCACGCTCAATCGTCCGGCGCAGCGCAACGCCATGAGCTTCAAGATGATTGAAGAAATCATCGACGTGTTCACCGAATTGCGGGAGCGCACCGATATTCGCGCGGTTGTCCTCAGCGGCGCGGGCGGGCATTTCAGCGCTGGCGGCGACATTGCCGATATGAAAAACGCCTCTGCTATGAGCGAGGAAGAACAAGACGCAACCACCGCGCGGCTCGACACCATGCTGCGGGCGGTCAATCAAGCGCCGCAGGTGGTGGTCGCCAAAGTGGACGGCGTGGCGCTTGGCGGGGGCTTCGGGCTGGTGTGTGTCTCGGACATTGCTATTGCCAGCACCACCGCTTCGTTCGGGCTGCCGGAAGTGCGAATCGGACTGGTTCCGGCGGTGATCGCGCCTTACGTCGTCCAGCGAATCGGGCTGACGCGGACTCGCATCCTCATGCTCACGGGGACGCGCTTCGACGGGGTGAGCGCCCACGAATACGGCGTTGTCCACGAAGTCTGCCCGTCGGAGATTCTGGACGAATGCACCGACGCGATATTGAACGAACTGCGCCAGTGTAGTCCGGCGGCGCTGGCGGCGTGCAAGCAACTTTTGTTTGAATCGACGGGAAAGCCGCTGGATGAAACCGTACAGTATCGCGCTCGCCTGCTCAACAGCATCCGCCGCAGTGATGAGGGGCAGGAAGGCATGACGGCATTCCTGCAAAAGCGCCCGCCGAACTGGGCGAAGGAATGAGGATTTGAACCGCGAAGACGCAAGAGTATAGATGATGTCAGTTATGGAAGGATTTTGAGTTCAGGCAACCTCACCCCCAGGGGAGTCGAGCGAAGCGAGACGGGCGTGAGGTGAATACGTTATCCATAACTCACGTTCGATAGATTTTCTTTGCGTCTTTGCGGTTCCATGATTTTGTTTTCTTTAAGGAACCTGCTTTGATCCGAAAAATCCTTATTGCCAACCGGGGCGAAATCGCCTGCCGCATCATCCGTACCTGCCGCGATATGGGTATTGTCTCGGTGGCGGTTTTCAGCGACGCGGATGCGAACGCCCTGCACGTCGAGATGGCGAACGAGGCGGTGCATATCGGCGCGTCGCCTGCCGCACAGAGCTATCTCAACGGCGAAGCGATTATCGCGGCGGCAAAACGCACGGGCGCGGACGCGATTCATCCGGGCTATGGCTTCCTCTCTGAAAATGCGAAATTCGCCCAGAGCGTGATTGATGCCGGGTTGATCTGGATTGGTCCTCCGCCGGGTGTGATTGAACTGATGGGCGACAAGCGCCGCGCGAAACTGGCGCTGAAGGACGTTCCGTTTGTCCCCGGCTACATGGGCGAAGACCAGAGCGACGAGGCTTTCATTCACGCCGCCAACGAGATCGGCTATCCGGTGATGGTGAAAGCGGCAGCGGGCGGCGGCGGCAAAGGGATGCGGTTGATACAAAATCCTAACGATCTACTCGAAGGGGTAGAATCTGCGCGGCGTGAAGCGTCACAATCGTTTGGCGATAGCACATTAATTCTAGAAAAGGCGATTCAAAACCCGCGTCACGTCGAGGTGCAGATTTTCGGGGACACGCACGGCAACGTGATTGCATTGGGCGAACGCGAGTGCAGCATTCAGCGACGGCATCAGAAGGTGATTGAAGAAACGCCATCCACCGCGCTTGACGACAGCTTACGCAAACGTATGTGTGACGCGGCGGTGAGTATCGGTCAGCAAATTGGCTACATGAACGCGGGAACGGTTGAGTTCATTCTGGATCAAGAGCAGAACTTCTACTTTTTAGAGATGAACACGCGCTTGCAGGTTGAACATCCGGTGACGGAGTTTGTCACGGGGCAGGATTTGGTGCGGCTTCAAATTGGAGTCGCGCAGGGCGGCTTCTTACCGCCTCAGTTCAGCGCGTATGGACATGCTATCGAAGCGCGGGTTTACGCCGAAGACCCAACTAACGATTTCCTGCCGACAACAGGCAAATTGCTTCACTTTGATGAGCCTTCAACCGAACAGAGCAAGCGAGGGTGGTCGAAGCTCATTGTTGATTCCGGCGTTCGGGCAGGCAGTGAGATCACAGTTCACTACGATCCGATGCTCGCTAAAGTGATCGCGCATGGGGATACCCGTGACGACGCTGAGCGCCGCCTCGATTATGCTCTGTCTCAATTGCGACTACTCGGCGTTCGCAGCAATATCGCCTTTCTGCGGCGCATCCTCAATCACCCGGAGTTCATCGGCGGATACATCGACACCGGATTTATTGAGCGACACCCGGAACTGCTGCAAGAAGATGCAGACGTGCCGGAAATCGCCCTGATCGCGGCGGCAGTGGGGAAGACAGGGGGACTGTCTCATAACTGGCGCAACAATCCCTACCGCCCGATCAAACACTCGTTCACATATGGAGATAAGTCTTATGAAGTGTTGATAACCCCGCAAACCGGAAATCTTGCAGCGGATTCGCTGCCTGCACGTTACGTCATCCAGATTGGCGAGCATAAACGGCAAGTCTCAGCCATCTCGCTCACTCAGGGAGAGAGGGGTGTCTTAGACTTCACCCTCGAAATCGACGGGCATCGTCAACCCGTTACGGTGGCTTATGGCGACAATGACCAGTGGTGGGTACATTCGCCCGCCGGAACACACGTGCTTACGTGGGTTTCGCCGCTGCCGGTTGGCAACAAAACGGCGGAGAGCGAGGGGACGCTGCGTTCGCCCATGCCCGGACAAGTCATTAAAATCGACGTAGAAATAGGACAGGAGGTGAAAAAGGGCGATATACTTCTCGTCATTGAAGCGATGAAAATGGAACATCGCATCAAAGCACCCTATGACGGTACGATAACAGCACTCCACTATCAAATCGGTCAAACCGTCGAAGCAGGCGTAAAATTGCTCGAACTGCAAGCGTCTGAGTAACACCCTTGCGCTGGCGTGCCAGTGCGACATTCGCAACCCACTTACGGAGGCAAGGTTCATGAAGTTCCTCAGAGCACTATTTCTTTTCTTCTCAGCACTTCTGGTCTTTTCAACAGTCGCCGCGCAAGGTGGCGGAACACTCCGGGTAGGCGTGAACGCCCCGGTGGTTCTCGACCCTGCGCTGCATAGTGCTGACTCCGAGATTGCGTTCAACCGCGCGATCTACGACTATCTGGTGGAAGTGTTGCCCGATTCCACTATTGGTCCCAATCTGGCGTCGGATTGGACGATCAGCGACGATGGTTTGACTTACACCTTCAATCTGGTTGAGGGGGTGACGTTCCACGACGGTTCGCCCTTTAGCTCGGCGGACGTGGTTTACACGTTCAACCGCCTGCGCGAACTCCAATCGCCCGCTATCAACCTGCTCGGCGATTTCGAAATCTCCGCACCGGACGAGAACACAGTCGTGTTCACGCTCTCCGAGGTGAATGCGGACTTCCTCTATGGCGTCGGAGCGCGTCAGGCATTGATCATCAAGGATGGTCAGGAAACCCCCAACGTAATCGGCGAAGATGGCGGACTAGCCAATTTCAACGGCACGGGTCCCTTCATCCTGCAAAGCTATGATCCCATCGCCAGCGCGGTGCTGGTGCGCAACGAGAACTACTGGAAAGAAGGCGAACCGCTGCTGGATGAACTGCACTTCGTCTACATGGAAGATCAATCGGCGCAGGTGGATGCGCTTCTGGGTGGGCAGGTCGATTTCATCTTCCGGCTTCGTGCAGAGGATGTAGCGCGGCTGGAAGGCAGCAGCGATGTGAACGTGATGCAGGAATCCACCAGCTTGCACGGTGTGATCCGCGTGCGCACGGATGAAGGTTCACTTGGCGAAGACGTGCGCGTGCGGCAGGCGCTCAAATATGCGACAGACCGCGAAGCGTTGAATGAACTTGTGGCAGAAGGGCGTGGCACGGTGGGCAACAACGACCCGATTGCGCCCGTCTTTACGCAGTTCTATGACGACAGCATCGAAAATCAGACCTATGACCCGGAGATGGCGTGCCAGTTGCTAACCGATGCAGGACAAAATCCGCTTGAGGCAACCCTGTTTTACCCGATTGCCCTCGATTTTGAAGCGCTGGCGACGGCACTTCAGCAGCAGTGGGCGGAAACCGGCTGCATCAACATCGACCTTCAGGGAATACCGGAGAATCTGTACTACGACTCCAGCAACCCGGATAACTGGCTCACGGCGCAACTGGGCATCACCGGATGGAGCGCCCAGCCGACTCCGCAAACCGAGTTGGTACAAGCCTTCACCATCGACGGCATTTACAACGAAACCCAGTTGAACGATGCCGAACTGGATGAACTGATCCGTCAGGCAGGGCAGACCCCCGATCCTGACGCTCGTGCGGAAATCTACGCGCAGATCAGCCAGATTTTCCTTGAGCGTGGTCCGATCATCATCCCGTACTTCCAGCCGACGGTCGGGGCGGCGCGTGCAAACGTGGAAGGGCTGGTTTTGGCTCCCTTCCCCGGCTTGACCGATTACCGCACCGTCTCGGTGAGCAGCTAGGTATGGTTTGCAAGGGCGCACAGTCGTGCGCCCTCCACTCTCGTCCAATACACGATAATTCTGTTGATGACCACTCTTGAACAATCCGGCATAACTGTACCATCCACCCATTCGTCTCAGAACCGCCTGATGCAAACGATTGTGAAGCCGCTGAGTCAGGTGCTGCGTCGTCCGCTGCCGATGCTCGGTTTTATCATCGTCTTCATCTTCATCATTATCGCGATCTTCGGTCCGATAGTTGCGCCGTACCGCTACGACACCATCATTCGCGGCGCGGCGCGGTTAGCCCCTTCCGCCGAACATCCCTTCGGGACTGACCGGCTGGCGCGGGATGTCTTCAGCCGTGTTTTGTGGGGCGCTCGTGACATCATCGGCTTGCCCACGATCACGACGGCGCTTTCGGTCTTCTTCGGTACGTGCATCGGCTTGTTCATCGGCTATTACGGCGGCTGGATCGACGACGTGATCTCACGGATCATGGATGGTCTGCTGGCGATTCCGGCGCTGGTGCTGGCAATGGTCATGCTTGGCACGATTGGATCGTCGGAGTTGGGCATCGTGATCGTGATCGTCCTGCTTTATACGCCGATTGTGGCGCGGGTGGTGCGCAGCGCGACGCTGGGCATTCGCGCCAACGGCTACATCGAAGCGGCAAAGCTGCGCGGCGAACGGACATTGTTCATCCTCTTCCGCGAGATTTTGCCCGGTGTGCTGCCTGCGCTGGTGGTGGAAGCGTCGCTGCGTTTTTCGTATGCGATTTTTCTCACCGCGTCACTTGGCTTTCTCGGCTTGGGCGTGCAGCCGCCTTCGCCGGATTGGGGGCGGATGGTGAATGAGGCGCGGTCTTCGTTCGCGCAAGCGCCGTGGGCGCTGTGGTTTCCGGCGGGGGCAATCGCGCTGCTGGTCATTGGCGTGAATTTGCTGTCGGATGGTCTGCGCCGCATTTTTAGATACGAAGGGCAGTTGGGATGACACCCATCATCCACGCGCAGAACCTTTCTATTGACTACAAGCTCGAACGCGGGTGGGTCAATGCGCTGTACGATGTCTCCCTCGACATCAATCCGCTGGAAATTCATGGGCTGGTAGGCGAAAGTGGCAGCGGCAAAAGCACGCTCGCGCTGGCGTTGATGCGCTATCTTGCTTCCAACGCCCGTATTGTCTCCGGGCAAATTTTGCTGGATGGTGACGACCTCGTGCCCAAAACCACTGCCGAAATGCGCCGTATCTGGGGGCGGCAGATCAGTCTCGTGCCGCAGGATGCGCTGGCGTCACTCAATCCGTCACATCAAATTGGCGAGCAAATCGCGGAAGTGACGCGGCTGCACGAAGGGCTGTCGCGTCAGGGAGCGTGGAAACGCGCGGTGGAAATGCTGCGCCGCGTCAAAATTGCCGACCCCGAAGCGGTGGCGAAACGCTATCCCCACCAACTGAGCGGCGGGATGCAACAGCGCGTTACGATTGCAATGGCATTGAGCACACAGCCCCGTCTGCTGATTCTGGACGAGCCGACCACCAGCCTCGACGTGACCACACAGGCGGTCATCCTCGATTTGTTCCGTGAACTGATCCACGAGCAGCAGGCGGCGGCGCTCTACGTCTC
>DATGQJ010000082.1:0-5716 GCA_035304265.1 Oceanobacillus sp. | reverse complement strand
TGCTCTACCGCGATCCCACGTGGAACACAACCCAGGAGATCATCAATCGCTACGGCATTGACTTCATCTTCTTCGGCACGCACGAGCGTCAGAAATATGGTGCGGATGCCGAGATCAAATTCCGAGATCGTCTGGAAATCGTGTGCGAACGCGGCAACAGCCGTTATTATCGTGTGGGCGAACAGTCCACGCCATTAGGGTAAGATAAGGAAAGAAAGTAATGAGGGATGAGTCGGTAGTCAGGGGCTACGGTGTCCGATAGGGTGATCATACGGCGGACACGACCTGTCGTGTCCCTACACGACCCCATTTTTCGGCGCACTAATCCGGACTCATCACTCATCACGCATTACGCATCACTTTAACTGTTTACCATCGAGCGAACTCATGCAAGAAGTGGTCGATATTCCGGTTACAAAGGGAAATGAGGCAGAAGTCCAGCACGGGCTGGTCGTGTCGGTAGAGGCGCTTGCTTATGTCGCGCTGCTAGCATTGGCGCTGGTGCTTCGCGTGGCGGAACTCAACAGCGTCCCGTTGATGCCGACGGAAGTAGAGCAGGCATTGGCAGCATGGCGCGTCGCCTCGCCGCAAGCCTCCGGCGACTCAGTCGTGTCTCACAGCGCCTTGTTGTTCGCGCTGCAATCATTCTCCTTCACCCTGATGGGCGGAAGCGAATTCGCGGCGCGGATAGCGACTGTGTTGGCGGGCGCAGCAGTTGTGATCTCCCCTGCTCTGTTTCGTGACCTGTTGGGACGGGGACGCGCCCTCCTCCTGAGCCTCTTGCTTTTATGCTCCCCTACCCTGCTGCTGACTTCGCGCTTCAGCAGTCCTGCGCTGTGGTCAATGCTGCTGGCAATCGTCACGCTCTGGGGCGCATGGCAGTATTGGCAAAAACGGCATTCGCGTTACGCCATCTTTGCGATGGTCATGGGCGCGTGCGCAATTTTCCTGACCGAACCGGGCGGTGCAATCCTGCTGTTGATCCTCGTCCTTGCCGCGTTTATTGCCCGGAAGCTCAGTCGTGAAAATCGCTTCAGCTTCGACGATGAGCCGGAAGCCAAACCGATCCTTTTGAGTGAATTGCCGTTACAAAGCGGACTGCTCATCGCCGCGCTGGTCGTGGTCGTCATTGCGACGGGTTTCATGCTTTATCCGTCGGGGTTGAGCGCGGTTGGCGAGACGCTGGCAGGCATCCCGCGTGGTTTCGCACAACCAAACGATCAGCCATTCATCGCCTTCATCGTCTCGGTCTATTACGAGCCGTTCATGTGGCTGCTGAGTATCATCACGGTCATCGTACTGATTCGGCGTGGAGAATTCAACTTCGTAGAGCGCTTTCTGTTCGTCTGGGCGCTGGTGGGATTGGTCGCATCCTTGCTGTTCGTCGGCGCAACGCCTGAACACGCTTTGTGGACGACTATTCCGTTGACCGTGCTGGTCTCGCGGCTGGCAATCGCGTTGATGGCGGTAGATACGCGCCCGGAATTCTGGCACGTCCCCTATTGGGCGCGATGGATTATGGCGCTGGCGAGCATTGCGCTGATGTGCATCTTCACGATGGCGCTCCATGATTTCGCCCGAACGCTGATGCACAGTCCCGATGGAACGCTTACCTCCATCAACTTCCAACTGAGCAACTTGATTCTGCTGGCGATTCCGGTCATGTTCTTGATCGTCGTCTCCCTGATGGTGACAAGCCTGTGGAACACACGAACGGCGCTGCAAGGCATCGGCATCGCTATGTTGACGTTCACGCTGATCACGTCGCTCGGCAGTGGTTGGGTTGCCTCTGTCACCAACGCCGAAAGCCCGATGGAACCCTTCCATACCGAAACGTCCAGCGCCGATCTCTTCCTGCTGCGCGATACTTTGTTCGACCTTGCAGAACGCGAGACCAGCGGCTTCCCAACAATGGAACTGGTGGTGGAAGCGCCGCAGAACAGCGTTCTGGCGTGGGTCGTGCGCGATTTCAGAAACGCCCGCTTCATCACCGACTTGAACGAGGCGCGGGGCGAGCCGATTGTCCTGATCAGTTCACCTGTCCTGCCTGATCTGGGCGGCGATTACGTCGGACAGGATTTCACAACAGGCGATAGTTGGGACTTGCAATCGTTATCGCCGCTTGATATTTTGGCGTGGTGGACGCAGCGACAGGCGGGTTTCGTCGCCACCAACAGCAATATGCTTTCTACCGCCCTATTGTGGCTGCGGCAGGATGTTTACAACGGCATCCCAATGGATCAACAGTTCAGGGGATGAGCTTTCCGCTTGTGCAACAATGGTGAGGAATCTAGGTGCTGGCGTTGTAAAAGAAAAGGATACGCCTGCGCACGAAAGATGGAACATGGCAAACGACATCGAAAGCACAATTGCACGCTGCCTCAAGGGTGAGCAAGCTGCTTTCGCCGCCCTCTACGATCAGTTTGCACCGGGCTTGTATCGCCTGTGCTACAGTCTGCTCCTCAATCGTGAGGATGCGGAAGATGTGGCGCAGGAATCGTTCGTTTATGCATTCAAGAACCTGCACCGCTATAACGCCAAGTTATCTTCGTTCAAGACGTGGCTGTATACGATTGCCATCTGCCGATGCCGCAATCTTTACCGCCGTCACAAGCCGTCGCTCGACCTGTCGAGTTTTCTGCCCGCGCCAAAATCGGAGACCCCTGAAGCAGCGCTGGCACGACAAACAGCAACAGAGGAAGTCGAGCGTGGGCTGCTGGCATTGAACCCGCGCTTGCGTGAGGCAATCGTCCTGCGTTACGGGCATGACCTGACCTATCGTGAGATCGCCGAAGTGATGGGTTGCCCGCCGAAAACCGCTGAAAGCCGCGTGCGCCTTGCACATGAAGCCCTGCGAGGATTGATCGGTCCAAGCGGTCAGGGATTACTGGATGAGTTGTTGAGTTTTGCTGGATGACGATGATTTCCTGTCACGATTGTCGAAAACTGATACCTGCTTACGTCAGCCGTGAGTTACCTACGGACATGCGGCGCAGTGTCGGCGCTCACCTTGATGGCTGCGAAGCATGTTATACCATTTACCTGCGCCAGCGTGAGATTACGCATGAATTGGTGCAGCAAGTCCCCGCCATCGGACGGACAAGTGCGCCACAACTGGGCAAAATCTGGAACGCGGTACAGGCGGAGATGGCGCTTCCGCGTCCTTCGTCGTGGTCGCGTATAAACCGTCGGCAAAGCATCGTCACCATCGCGCTGGTGCTGGCGCTGCTCGTGCCATCATTGGGGTATCAGGCATTGAAACAGCGCAGCATGTTGGCGCTGCCGGTGCCACCAACTCCAACCGAAACCGTAAGCGGCACCAGTCAGGCGGTAGCGATGACGACGGCGGAATGTAGCTGCATTGTGGTGAGCGCGTCAGCGACAGCAGCGCCCAAGAACACCATTGCCGCCCAGTCCAATTACGCACCGAACGCCAACGGAACCGAAATTCCGTAGAGGCAAACAACTGAACAGGATTAGCAACAGGAACGATAGAGATTTATGGCGACTACATACGACCAGAGAAATTATCTTTCCACCCAGCAGGACACCGTCAGCCGCTGGTTGGCGCGGGCTATCACGGTGAACTGGTATACACTGGCATACATCGTGATCTTCGTCGTCGCCATTCTCACCCGTTTCGCGGGTCTGGGCGACAGAGTGATGAGTCACGATGAAAGCCTGCATACCTACTACTCCTACCTGCTGTATAAAAACGGCGACTTTGAACACACCCCGCTGATGCATGGACCTATCTTGTTCCATGTCACGGCGTTTTTCTATTTCCTCTTCGGCGCAGACGACTTCACGTCGCGTCTGTATCCGGCGATTCTCGGCGTGTTGATGGTCTTGTTCCCGTTGTTGTTCCAACGTTGGCTTGGCAGAACCGGGGCGCTGCTGACCTCAATCATGATCCTGATTTCGCCGATGCTGCTGTATCACCATCGTTACATCCGTGAAGATACGCCCTCGATCTTCGCCACGATTGTGATGGTCTACTGTATCTTCATGTACGTTGACGGACCAATGCATCTTCGGCGCAGGGCGCGTTGGCTCTATATCTTCGCGGGCGCAACCCTGTGGAGTCTGGCGTCGAAAGAGGTGGCGTTCATGTATATCGCCATCTTCGGTGCATTCATGACCCTCTACTGGCTGCTGCGCATGGTGCAGTATTTCCGCAAAATCCCGATGAAATCGGTCTTCTACTTCTTGACGATTTCATCGCTGATTGGTGGCGTGGTTTCGCTGATCATGTACGTCATTCTCAGTATCGCGCTCGGCTCCTACCCCACGATGGAAGGTCGGTTGGAGTATCTTGGTCAGCAACTTCGCAGCATTGGCAGCGGGCAGCCCTTCTCGCTCGATTTCCAATTGTTCAGCAGTTGGACGCTGCTGTTGGCGGCAGTCACGATTGCCGTCGTTTTTGGCACGGCGCTCTGGGCATTCCGCCGTTCTCGTGCTCGCCTGCGCCTGCGCGAGATCGTCATCATACTGGCGCTGGCGTCGGTGGTGTGTGTCGGCTTGATCGTTCTGGAAGAAATCTCCAAGCTGCCTTCGCGGGACGAAACACTGGCAGAAGACCCCGACAACGAGATATTGGACATTGAAGCAGAAACCAGCCTGCCGATTGCGGCGACATGGATTGTCAGCGGCATCGTTATCGCCGGGGCGCTCTATTCCTACCGTGCAGGCTGGTGGCGCACGCTCTACCGCTTCGCCGAACTCGACATCCTGATTTTGCTCGGTTCGCTGACGCTTCCATGGCTCACCGGATTGGTCGTCTCGGCAACGGGGGCAAGTCCCATCGACTATTCGCCAGCCGGACAGTTCCGTTCATTCATGGTCTGGCTGCCGTTGATGGCGGTGTCGGTCACGGTTGGCGTGGTCTGGAACTGGAAACGCTGGCTCATTAGCTCGGCGATCTTCCACATCCTGTTCGTCTTCTTCTTCACCACCATGTTCACCAACCCGCAGGGGTTGATCACGGGTATGGTCGGCAGTCTTGGCTACTGGCTGGAGCAGCAAGGCGTCCGGCGCGGCAGCCAACCGCAGTATTACTACCAACTGGTCATCATGCCCGTGTACGAATACCTGCCTGTAATCGGCAGTTTCGTCGCCATGCTTGCGGGCATGACCATTTTCTGGAATCACCGCCGCCAGCGGCTTGAAGAAAACCTGCAAGATGAGCTTCCGTCAGAGGATGCGCTGCTGTCGCCCGTTTCCGATGGAGAGCAGCAAGTCCTCGAAGCGTCAACCGAAAACGAAGGAAACGAACCATCGCCTGAGCAAGTCGTGGTTCCGCCGAAACGGACGCTTCTCTATAACTCCGAACGTCTATCACGCCTGCCATTCACGCTGTTCGTGGCGTTCTGGGCAGTTTACGTCTTCCAGGCGTTCACGCTGGCGGGCGAAAAAATGCCGTGGCTCGGTACACACCTGACCACGCCGATGATCTTCCTGACGGCGTGGTACTTCGGGCGCGTGTTTGACAACGTGGATTGGGCGCGTTTCCGCCACCGTGGTTGGCTTTATCTGCTGCTGCTGCCCCTGCTCGGCGTTGCGATTTTTCAGGCAATCGCGCCATTCCTGATCGGGCAAAATCCGCTTCAAGGACTGTCAACGCAGGATCAGCAGCTTCGTAACCAGTGGATTGCCGTGCTTTTCGTCGTCATCGTCGTCGCGGGCATTATCTTTCAACTCGTGCGTACCACCGGAT
>DATGQJ010000081.1:0-5255 GCA_035304265.1 Oceanobacillus sp. | reverse complement strand
CTTCGCTGGGGGAAGGGGAGCGATCACCAGGGCTATGTCCCTCTCCCCGTTTACGTGGGAGAGGGACGGCTTGCCGAAGCGAAGCGACGCAAGCAGGGTGAGGGGCAATCTCGACATCAAAGTACATAACACGCTCTAGTGTCGTTCATGCCATCTTCGCTCATAATGGTGGTTGCCAAAACAAACCGATGAGCGAGGATGAGCATGAACGACCTGCTGAAAGCCAGTTGCCATACTTCCCATCCCTTAGCATCGGTGAGTGATGCGGAAATCCTGACAGTCGCCATTGTGGCAGCCGCCTACTTTCACAACCACCATGAACGCGCCTTGTGGGACTTACACCGCCTGAGCTACTTGTCGGCATCGATCAGTACATCCCGTTTCAATCGTCGGCTGCATCAACTTGCCCATTGGCTCGAGGCACTCTTGCAGGTGACTGCCTTCGCCGGTCTGCCGACGGGTTCGGGCACGCCGCTGTCGCAAGGTCAGCGGCAGTCCTTACTATGGCGTGTGTCCCGCCACCGAACAACGCTTCTTTGGCTGGCGCTTGCATATCATCGATAGCCTCGATGGGTTGCCAGTCGCCTTTGACTTGCTGTCCGCCCGTTATCACGACCTGACCGCCGTTCATGAACTGACTGCCAACCTCGCGCCAGGTACACGGGTCTTAGGCGATGAAGCCTCGATTGATGCAGCACCGGTGTTCGGCTCGTCCCCACCCGCAAGAAGAACATGCAACCCCATCGCTGGGCAGATGAGTACGATCTACGGCGCTATCGCACTCATGCCGAAACCTTCGACAGCCAACTGGTCAACATGGGTATTCAACGCCTTCATGCCCGTTCCCATGCCGGTTTTGAACTCAAAGTCTTTGCCTCGCTCGCTGCCCTTGCTTTTGTGAACCTGCTCTAACTAGCAATCACGGTGCAACTGCGTGTCCCTACATTCTCCGTATTCAAATCGGTAAGTGTCTGGCGGCGGGCGAACACGCAGGT
Source organism: Oceanobacillus sp. (assembly GCA_035304265.1). Lineage (GTDB taxonomy): Bacteria > Chloroflexota > Anaerolineae > Aggregatilineales > Phototrophicaceae > Flexifilum. Next base: position 4,260 of record DATGQJ010000081.1, on the reverse strand, counting down.
TCGCCCCTACCACGCTTGGACAGAATTGGGTGTATCCCTACAAAATCTGCTCCAACGCTTCGCGCACCGCCGCCATCGTCTGGAAACGATCTTCCGGTTTCCATGCCGTGCATTTCAATATGAAATCGCGGTAGGCTGGCTCAATTTGCTCCGGCTCGATGTCTACCAGTGGGCTGTTGTCGTTGGACAGCGCCTTGTAAAACAGCTTGCCAAACCCGTAAATATCCGCCCGCGCGTCGGCAGATTTGGTGTCCTCTAGCTGTTCCGGCGCGATGTATGCCAGACTGCCAAACGCCTGTCCGGTTTGGGTGAGCATGGTTTGCTGTGGGTCGAGCAGCTTGCCTAGCCCAAAATCGGTGATACGAACGATGTCCCTCTCATACCAGAGGATATTCTCCGGCTTGAGATCACGGTGAATCACCTGCTGCTCATGCGCGTAAGCCATACCGTCCAGAATTTGCCGAAAGACCGAAAGCAGCAGCAGGCGATCTTGCGTCAGGCGCGGCATTTCCCGATCCAGATTGGATGTCGCAAGCGGCATTGCAAACCACGGCGGATTCGTATTTAATTCAGACACAAGGATTGGCACGATGTGAGGATGGTGAAGCTGCGATTGAATCTGGACTTCACGCCGGAAGCGGACCACATCGTCGGGAAGGCGGCTGACCAGTTCTTTGACGGCAACATGCCCGTAATCCGTGATAAGCGCTTCGTGAACGACGCTGAAACCGCCCGCACCGATTCGCTTGATCCGTTGTATGGTGGACATTAAACTCCTTAAGGTGAATGAATCCTACTATAACAGGAGTGGTGCGCTGCACAGGCTAAAGATGCTGGGACAAACGCAAAAATTCGTCCTACAATAGAGCAGCACAGACAACCTTATGAAAGAAACTCAGGCACTCATCGAGCGCGTTCGCCGCGTGAATGATACCCATCAACACCTTGAACTGACTGTCGATAGTTCGCTCACGCAGTTACGGGCTGGACAATCGCTGCTGGCACGTACCCACGAAACATGGGACCCGTATTTGCGTGAGCAGTGGTGGCCCGTCAATCTCAGCAGAAATACGCTGGTGGTCGAGCGTCCCGCGAACGTCACTTATGAGCCGGGGCAAGTGGTCAATCTGCTCGGAATCGTCGGGCAGCCGTTCAAGTTTCGGCGTACCCTGCGCAACGTCCTGCTGATGGCATATAACACCGAGCCGTCGCCGCTGCTGATGGTGCTGACAAGCTTACTGGCAAACAAGGTGAGCGTCACGCTGCTCTTGCTCGGCAGCGCCGCCAACTACGGCACACAACACCTGCCCCCGGAAGTCGAAATCCTTAAAGGTGACGACGAAATGAACTGGCCCAATCGCGTCACTACCGTCGGTTGGGCGGATCAGGTGTTTGTTGCCGTCGCGCAGCAAGATGAATTGACCAATTTCGGGCGTGTATGGGCGTTATTCAACGAACTACGCGCCGATATTCCTTCAAATTACCTGTTTGGCGTCTTCCGTCCGATTTTGCCGTGTGGTGTGGGCGCGTGTCAGGCATGTATGGTACGGCAGCGCGATGGTGCGCTCCCCCTTGCCTGCTCCGACGGTCCCGCACTCGATTTGACTCAAGTGGTGCTGTGATGACACTGCGATCCGTTGTCTGTTTCTTCGCTCACCCCGACGATGAAACTATCTTGGCGGGTGGAATCATCAATATGCTGGTGCGCTGCGGCGTTGCGGTTCACATTGTCTGCTGCACGCGCGGCGAAGGTGGCGAACTGGGCGAGCCGCCCGTCGTTGAGCGCCGCGAACTGCTTGGCAAGGCGCGAGAGTCGGAACTGATTTGCGCAGCACAGGCGCTTGGCGCAAGCGTGCAGATACTCGATTACGTAGACCCGATGATCGGACCCGACGACGTGCTCCGCGCCTTTGAGCATGACCCCGATACACTGGCGCAGGAGTTCCTTGCTATCGCGCGGCGCAGGCAAGCCGATCTGATCCTGACGCATGGCAGAGATGGCGAGTATGGGCATCCCGCGCATCAGGCGGTCAATTACGCGGTCTTACGGGCTTTTCCGCGTGTGATGTCACAAACGTTGATCTATACCGTCGCGGCGCTGGTGCCGAATATTGAAGACCGCCTGTGGAACCAGACCGAACCCGCGCATTTCGCGCTCGATGTTCGTCCGTGGAGCGAAGCCAAACTGACGGCGATGGAATGCCATCGTTCCCAACATGCTCTGTTCAAACGTCGTCGTAAGCTGCAAGAAGTGCGGGATGCGCTGCGCACCGTCGAATCGTTACGTCGGCAGCATCCACCCGTGCATGAGCCAGAACCGCCAAATGACGCCTTCGCCGACCTGCTTCGCACCGTCGGAGCATGGACGCCGAGACCGTAGCAGTTTTCCACGAAACCCGAATTGGAAGTGGGATACGCTCAGATAGTGGGTTTAGCTACGTTGAATGGGGCTGTGGTTCGCCTCTGACCAAGAGCACAATATCGGTATGAACGTTTTGAGTTGAGCTAGATGGGTTGGACTGTTGGGATTAGGGAGGTGTAGTCACGACCTAAACTCGACGGACGGAACTGTCTGCCTTATATACCCCAATCCAGCCAATTCGTGCTCTACCCCGTCACCGACAGGCATTTGCTCACCCGCTCGAATCGCCAATTTCAAGCGGCTCTCAATAGACGTGATCGGACGCGACCAGCCTGCGCTCAAGGAATAGTCGTTTTGTGTCGATAAATAAAAGCGGAGTAATCGTTGCCATAATCCGTTGAGTCGCACAATAGTTCGGCGGTGTCTCCGCTACCAGTCAAGAATGGCTGCCTTTAGTGAAGGTGCGGCGAGTGGGTCAACTGTCGCTGTCTCCACCGCCGCATTATTCGAATCTTCATCGAGATTAGGGCTTGCCTCCTCCGTGACCTCTGGCGCAGGGCTAGCTGTTGGTGTCTCGGTAGGACTCGGCGTGATGCTTGGCTCAATGGTCGCGGTTGCGGTGGATGTCGGAGTCGCTGTTGGCTGCAATATCGCGGCATCATCCACAATCAGGTTATCGACCATCCAGAAATCGGCGGATTGACCGTTGGTAGGCGGTTGCGATAACCATATCCAGCGCAGCCAAACGACTTGCTGCTGGTAGGCGGACAAATCAACCAATATAGGCTGCCAGTTCGCAGAGGATGGCACACTCGAAATCGACTGCCATGTGAGACCATCCACGCTGATTTCAACCATTGCGATAGATTGGCTTGAAACCAACCATGAGTCGAACCGGAGCATCGGATGCGCTCTGGTGCGTAAGTCGAGTTGATAGGTCAAACTCAGCGTCGCAACGCTCCCCTCGATGCTCGTCACGTACCAGAAATTCCCACTCCCACCCAGAAGTGTGGCATCCTGAAGTGTCCATGCCCCATTGACCGACCACGCCAGTGATGGCACGTCGAAGCTGTCATAGAAAGGCAGCGACAGTGGCGGAGGCGTGGGTGTAAAGGTGGGGAATGGCACCAACGTGAACGTTGGCGGAACGTCAGTGGGTATCAGCGTCGGCGTATCCGTCGGCGTGAAGGTCGGCGTGGGCGTCGCTGTAGGCACATCTGTCCACGTCGGGCTAGCTGTCCATGTTGCGGTAGCTGTCGGCGTCGGCGTATCGCTTGCCTCAGCACAGGTCGCTGTGATCACCAGATCGTCCAGTCCAGCGAACAGGGTGTACAAGCCCAGTGTCGTTACATCGGTGTAGGTGATGGTTGTCGATTCCCCTGTTCCCAAAGGACCGAACATCCCCGGCGTAAGTGCTCCCGATGGTCCGAACACGGAGTAGTTGAGCGCATCAGGCATTGGACCACCCTGATTGGTGATCCCATAGCGAAGCGTATCCTCAACACACTCGCCTGATCCAACCAGCAATGACTCTGTCTGTATAGCCGCCAACGCTACGTCAGATGAACCCTGCACTCCACTTTCGTCCAGTTCAATGATCAGCACAGGTTGGTTGGTGGCAGCTTGCCGAGAGTAGAAGAACAGACTGTTAGAGGTGTTCGAGGTGATGGCAAAGCTGACCACGCCGTTGCCCGTGATGGCAGCCGTGACATCGTACTCGACCCACGTATCGTTCAGGATGGTGCTGCTGTGGGTAGCGAGTGGTGTGCCTTGGATGAGTGGCGCGTTGTTCCAGTTCAGCCCTGTTTCCGTCCACTCGGTGCCGCTGCCCTGATAGGTGTTGGCAACCTGATAAATCGAACCACCGTTGGGGCTGCCATCGTAGGAGAACAGGCGCA
>DATGQJ010000080.1:0-2159 GCA_035304265.1 Oceanobacillus sp. | reverse complement strand
ACAACTTTATAATAGTCGATTATAGCGAACCGATGCGGGCTAAAGCCAGAAGGGTACGTCGCCCTCAATGTCGGAAGGGAGCACGCCGCGTAGTGCGCCGTTTTCGATGATGTCGGCGTGATGCACGGTCACAGGCAGTTTTGGACGTTTGAGCGCACCATAGTGGAACAGGATGAAAATCAGCGTCGAATGGATGGCTTCGTCAATTGACAGCGGCGGTTCAGTGCGAATGTGAAGCGGCTGCGGCGTGGCATCCCCCGGCGCGGACGAGGTGAGCACGAACGCCTCAGTCTGGTTGAGTTTGAAAGTCGTCCCCCATGGCGGTTGCTCGATTCTGCCCTTGTTGAAGGCGTAGAGTCGCGGCGTGCCACGCTGGATGATCTCTACCGGAAGGAAAGTCGCGCCCAGTTCGTCTTCCCAGCCGCCGATGGAGCGCAGCACGTCACGCCGCATCTTGCCATCGTAATGCAGCACAACGCGCTTGCGTTTGAGTAGGTCCAGCGGCAGTAGTTTTTCGAGCATCTTTTCAGGGATGCCGTCGCCTTCCTGAACAGGCGATTCCGCAATGACGTAGCGCATGAGCGTTCCGTCGCTCTTATAGATTCGGCTCACGCCTGTCAGGTGATCGCCGTCGCGTTTGCGCTGCCGAATCAGCGATAAGCCAACCACGCGGTCTGCATAAGGCAGCGGTTCTTCGAGCAAGTAGGGGATATGCCCCGCGCGGGCGATGATGCCCATGATCACGTTGACCATCGCTTCCGGCTTGTGCATGGTCGATTCGTGAATGACCAGACAGGGCTGCCCCCGCCCAATCGTATGTCCTTTGGTGGAGATGTCGTCCACGCCGTCTTCTTCGCCCGCGCTGTCCGGCAGGAAAACCAGCATCAGGTGAGCATCCTCTTTTGCCAGCAGACGGACGGCGCTTTCCAGGTTCGCCTCTGTCGAAACCCGCATTTTGCGCTCGCGCACCACTTCAATTTTGAAGTTGAACTCACGTTCAGCGGTGCGGCGCATGGCTTCCATGAAGTCGTCCACTTCGTCGGAGAGCGCGTTGATCAGGGTGATATTCACCGTTTCCGCCTCACGGCGTTTGAGCGGTCCGTTCTGCTGGAAATCGTAGGGCAGCTTTTCTGGGTCGTACTGGCGTGATTTCTTGCCGCCAAACAGGAAGCTGGTTTCCGGCGCACCTGTCGAGAACAGTTCCGGTGCGTTCTGCATACTGAAGGCATTGGCGATCAATCCGGTGCTTTTCACCACATCCGACACCACTTTGACCATCTGGGTGCGCAGAGTCGGTTTGAGATGCAGCGCCTTCTCAACGTGCTGCGGGTTTACGTCGAAGCGGTGCGCGTCTTCCATGCGTACCAGCAGGGTCAGCGCGTCAGAGACGTAATCGTACTCGTTGCCGCCCGAACTAATGCGTAAAACGTGATGATCGCCCGGCGTTTGCGCGATCAATGCCGCCATCTCGTCCCGCTGAGTCAGTTTCAGCAGGCGTTCGCGGTGATCTTCCACCGTGCCGACGACTTTGATGATTTCGCCCTGCATCGACGATGATTGATCTGTCACCATCAGCCCGACCAGATCGGTCACTTTGGGCAGGGTCGCGGCGAACGTCTCCACGTCAGGCTCATACAACAGCCGTGAAACCACCGACAGTGAAATCGACGGATGTCCGTTCACGACCCACGAACGCGCTCTGAACTCGCGCTCGACACGGGCGTTGCGCAGTGGGATAGCGGTTTTCGCCAGCGCCGCCTGTATATGCGGTTCAAGCGCCTGCAACGGACCGCGCACGACGAACTCGGCGATCTCTTCGGCGTTCATCTGCCAGCCGTAATCTTCTTCGATGCTTTCCAGTTCTTTGTAGAGGGTTTTCTGGTCGCGCTTCGCTTCGTCCACCACCATGATCAGCTTGACCGGGTTGGGCGGGGAATCGGTCAGGATGTGACCTGCCAGCCAGACCCACATGCCGCCGAGCGCGTGGCGCAGGCGGTAGGTGAGCTTGCCGCCCATCTTGCGATCCAACTGCGAGCGCTCGCTGACGCTTTCGACGTTCGCATAAATCAGGCGGTACGCCGTAATTGGGGGGAGTGCTTCCAACTGGATGGGAAACACTTCGGTGAACATTTGAGAATCTGTAGGAGCCACGTAAGCGC
>DATGQJ010000079.1:0-4316 GCA_035304265.1 Oceanobacillus sp. | reverse complement strand
TGCATTCCGGTTGAGCGGTGGTATGCGCCAGCGTGCCATGATCGCGATGGCGCTTGCCTGCAACCCGACGCTGCTGATCGCCGACGAGCCGACGACGGCATTGGACGTGACGACGCAGGCGCAAATCCTCAAACTGCTGCGCTCGTTGCAGGCACAGTACGGCATGGCGGTGCTGTTCATCACCCATGACCTCGGCGTAGTGGCGGAAATCGCCGACGAAGTTGCCGTTATGTATCTGGGGCGCATCGTCGAACAAAGCCACGTCGATGCCATTTTCAACGACCCGAAACATCCGTATACACAGGCGCTGCTCCGCTCTATTCCCAAGATCGCGGCAGAGCGTCAGCAGCTTGATCCGATTGAGGGCATGGTTCCCAGCCCATTCCGTCGTCCGACGGGTTGCCCCTTCCATCCGCGTTGCAAGCAGCGAATGGCACATTGCAGCACCATCGAACCGGGACTGACTCAGTTGAGCGATGATCATCGCGTGCGTTGTCTGCTCTATGAGTCGCAGTACACACCTGAAGCGGAGGTCGTCACTCATGGTTGAACGAGTAGCAAACCCACAGGTCGATCAATCCGACAGCCCGCGCATGGCGCACTCCGATACCCTGCTTGAAGTCAACGATCTGCGCATGTACTTTCCCATCAAGAGTGGGTTCTTCTCAAAGGTCGCAGGTTACGTCAAAGCAGTAGATGGTGTCACCTTCAACATCAAGCGTGGCGAAACGCTCGGTCTGGTGGGGGAGAGCGGTTGCGGCAAATCCACGATTGGGCGCTGCATTGTTCGCGCATATAACATCACAGGCGGCTCGATGCTCTACCGCCATGAGAACGGCAACATCGACGACCTTGCCAAATTGGAAGGCGATTCACTGCGCCAACTGCGCAAAGAAATCCGCATGGTGTTTCAAGACCCATACTCGTCCCTCAATCCCCGCATGACGCTGTTCGATAACGTCAGCGAGGCATTGCAGGTTGCTGGCGAGATGAGCCGCAACGAAATGCGCGAGCGCGTCGCTTATCTGTTGCAGCGGGTGGGATTGCGTCCGGAGTACATGAACCGCTATCCCCATGCCTTCAGCGGTGGCGAGAGACAGCGTATCGTTATCGCGCGTGCGTTGGTCACAAGTCCCCGTCTGATTGTGCTGGACGAAGCGGTTTCGGGCTTGGATGTGTCCATTCGCGCTCAAATCCTCAATCTGCTGGAAGAATTGCAGGAAGAGTTCGACCTGACTTATCTGTTCATCTCGCACGACCTCAGCGTTATTCGCCACATCTGTGATCGCGTGGCGGTGATGTACGTGGGCAAGCTGGTAGAAACCGCCTCGATTGACGACCTGTATCGCCACCCCAAGCATCCCTATGCTGAGGCGCTGTTGTCGGCAGTTCCCATCTCCAATCCACGACTGCGCGGGGATCGTACACGGATTGAATTGGAAGGCGAAGTCGCCGATCCCTCGAATCCGCCGGGAGGGTGCTATTTCCACCCACGCTGCCGTTATGCGAAGGAAATTTGCCGCACCGAAAATCCGGCGCTGATTCCGACCAATGGACGAAATGGCAGCGGGGAGCACGTCGCCGCCTGTCACTTCGCCAATGATCTGTCGCTGCTCGGCGTCATCCACGATTAGACTTTCGCACATCAGGAGACAGTGGGACTGACAACCCCACTGTCCATTCCCCCAATTTTTACCTGTGCTCACCTTTTGCCTGCGTTACAATAATTGCTTTCCGGATTACCCACAGGTGTGATGATGGCAGTGAATCGACGGTTGGCTTTATTGATTGACGGCGATAACGCGCAGGCGTCGCTGCTCGGTGAAATACTGGCGGAAGCGAGCAAGTACGGGGTGCTCACCATCCGCCGCGTCTATGGTGATTGGACGGAGCCGCAGCTCAAAAGCTGGAAAGAAGTGCTGCACACCTACGCGATTCAGCCGGTGCAGCAGTTCCGCTATACCGTCGGCAAAAACGCCACCGACAGCGCCATGATTATCGACGCGATGGACATCCTCTATACGGCGGGTGTGGATGGCTTCTGTCTGGTCAGTAGCGACAGCGACTATACCCGTCTGGCGACTCGCATTCGGGAAAAGAATATGTTTGTCATGGGCATCGGCAAGCAGAATACCCCCCGCGCTTTCGTCAATGCCTGCGACGTTTTTGTCTACACCGAAAATCTGGTTGCCGAATCTACCCTGGAGACTCCCGTTACTTCCAGCAAACGTTCGTCAAAAGCCGCAGAAGTCGATAAGGGTAATCTGGAACGCCTGTTTAGAACCGCCTACGAAGCCACCGCGCAGGATGATGGTTGGGCGCTGTTGAGCGCGGTGGGCAATCAACTGCGCCAGCTAGACCCGGCATTCGACCCGCGCACCTACGGCTACCGCCAGCTTTTGCATCTGGTACGGGCGCACCCCGAATTCTTCGACATCCGCCGAACCAAAGTGCGGGGTGGGGGCGTCGTCTACGTCCGAATGCGCCAGAACGGAGAAGAACGATAATTAAAACCACGGTGACATTCAGTTATACTCTTTCAAATGGGAAATTAAGAGAAAGAGACTGAATGGAACACGATACTTTTCTGCCGCTCCTGTTGATTACCGGCTTGGCTGTGATTGTACCTGTGGTGCTCAACCGTTTTCGACGGGTGCAGCTTCCTATCGTGGTTGGTGAGATTATCGCTGGCATCATTATCGGTCGTAGTGGCTTCGATATTGTTCATCCACAGCCTATACTGGATTTTCTTGCTGAGTTTGGCTTCGCATATCTCATGTTTCTTTCGGGGCTGGAAGTCGATTTCAGCATCCTGACCACTGTTTCCACGCATGGATCGAAAGAGAAATTTTGGACGAAACCCGTTCCTCTGGGAGTCGCGTTTTTCGCGGGAACGCTCATCCTCGCGTTTCTCGCATCGCTTGGGTTGAGCAGTGCAGGGTGGGTTGAAAGTCCCTTCCTGATGGCGCTCATCCTGAGTACCACCTCGCTTGGAATTGTCGCGCCCGTCCTCAAAGAGCGCCGCTTGATGGGCAACGACTACGGACAGTCGCTGTTGATTGCGGCGTCTCTGGCAGATTTTGCCACCCTGCTCCTGTTAACCGTTGTCATTGCGGTTAGGAGTCGCGGCTTTACGCTCGACCTGCTGCTGATTCCGGCACTGCTGCTGATTTTCATCCTTGTGGCACGGGCAGCGAAAGTTTTTTCGCGCTTTCGCAGGCTTCGCCGTGTGTTGAACGAACTTTCTCATGCAACCGCACAGATTCAGGTGCGCGGCGCGTTTGCGCTGATGGTGGCATGGGTGGTGTTGGCGGAAGCCTTCGGGGTTGAGGTCATTTTGGGGGCATTTCTCGCCGGAGCGATCATCGGGCTGGTTTCAGGACACGAGGAATCAGAGGCGCGTACCAAATTGGACGCCATCGGTTTTGGCTTCTTCATTCCGATTTTCTTCATCAACGTTGGGGCAAACTTCGACCTTAGTGCGCTGGTGCAATCCGAACAGGCGCTGCTGCTGGTTCCTGTTCTGATAGGGATTGCCTATCTGGTCAAAGTCGTACCTGCGCTCGTCTACCGGACCCGCTTTAGCTGGTCAAAAACGATTGCCGGGGGCTTTCTCCTGTCTTCAAGACTCTCCCTGATTATTGCGGCTGCCGCTATTGCGCTGGAGATCGGCGCGATAAGTCAGGCACTCCAAAGCGGGATCGTGCTGGTTGCCATCGTCACCTGCACCTTGTCACCGCTTCTGTTCAGCCGATTCTACAAAGGCAGTGAGGAACAACGGCGGCGCGGCATTATCGTCGTGGGCAAGGATCAAATTACCGAATTGCTGGTAACCCGATTGTCGGCGACTGAGCGAGACTTGGTCGTGATCAGCGCCGATCAATCACTGGTTGATAAGGTACAGCGTCGTGGGGTTTCCGCGTTGTTAGGCGCACCTTCCGATGCCGAACTGCTGCGGCAGGCGGGCGCTGCTACAGCCGAAGCGCTCGTCATCCTTGAAAATAACGACGAAATCACCTTACAGGCGTGCCAACTCGCCAAAAATGAATTTCACATTCCGCTGCTGGTCGCGCGGGTGAACGATGTCGAATACGTTTCCGACCTTCGGGAACTCGGTGTAAGGGTGGTTCAACCCTCGCTGGCAACGGCGATGGCGTTGGAAGGCACGTTACGATTCCCTTCAACCTTTGACTTGCTCACCGACCAATCGGATGATGCGGAAGTGCGGGAATTGGTGCTGAATCATTCCTCGTTCGTCAACCAGCCATTGAAACAGATACGCTTGCCCGGCAATGCCCTGATTCTGAGCATTCGCC
>DATGQJ010000078.1:0-2319 GCA_035304265.1 Oceanobacillus sp. | reverse complement strand
CGGCGCAGGGATGCAGAAGCTCGACGAGCAAAACCTCATTCAGCCAATCCGCGATGCGGTACTGGCGGGCACGCCTTACCTCGGAATTTGCCTCGGAATGCAGTTTTTGTTCGAGCGCAGTGACGAAATGGGCGACCACGAAGGGCTTGGCTTAATCCCCGGTTACGTCACCCGCTTCCCTAGTGATCTGGGTCTCAAAGTGCCGCACATGGGCTGGAATCAATTGCAACCTTGCCAACCTTCTCCCTTGCTCAAGAACGTTCCGGCAGGCAGCTATTCGTATTTTGTCCACAGCTACTACTGCGTCCCCGCGAATCCGGCGGATACGCTGATCACGGTGGACTACGGCATTCCCTTCGCGGCAGGCATCAGCCGTGACAACATTTATGCGGTTCAGTTCCACCCTGAAAAGAGCCAGCATACCGGATTGCAAATTCTGTCGAACTTTCTGGAGTTATAGGTATGATCATCTACCCCTCGATTGACGTTCGCGGCGGGAAAGTGGTACGGCTGCGCGAGGGCGATCCGAATCGCCAGACCACTTTCAGCGACGACCCCATTGCTACGGCTCAACACTGGATTGACGACGGCGCTCGCTGGATTCACATGGTCAATCTCGACGGCGCGTTCGCGCAAGCAAACGACAATGGCTCGATTCTCGCACGAGTAGCACAGCTTGGCATTCCTGTTCAGTTTGGCGGCGGCTTGCGCAGTTTAGACGACATCACTCGTGCATTGGAAAGCGGCGCATCCCGTGTCATCCTCGGCACGGCAGCAGTCGAGCAGCCAGAACTAGTCACGCAGGCAGTTGAACGATGGGGAACAGAGCGTATCGGCGTCGCGCTGGATGCGCGTAACGGCAAAGTGGCGACGCGCGGCTGGCAACACGTCACCGACCTCACCCCTACCGAGTTGGGAAGACAGATGGCAAATTACGGCGTTCAGCACGCGCTGTACACAGACGTAAGTAGAGATGGCGGCTTGAGCGGCGTTAACCTCGAAGCGACGATTTCACTTGGGCGCGACACCGGGTTGCAGGTCATCGCTTCCGGTGGCGTGACCACCACCGACGAAATCCGCCAGCTTGCCCGCAGCGGCGTTGTTGCTGGCGCGGTGATCGGCATGGCGTTATACGAAGGACGATTGACATTGAAACAGGCACTGGAGGCAGCAGAGGGCTAATATGCTGGCGAAACGCATCATTCCATGTTTGGACGTAAAAGACGGGCGCGTGGTCAAAGGCGTCAATTTCGTCAACCTGCGCGATGCGGGCGATCCGGTTGAGCAGGCAGCGATTTATGACCGTGAAGGCGCAGATGAACTCGTATTTCTGGACATCACCGCCTCGCATGAAAATCGCAACACCATGCTCGACATGGTGCGCCACGTCGCCGACACCATCTTCATCCCCTTCTGCGTCGGTGGGGGCATCCGCACCATTGAGGACATTCGCGCAACGCTGCTTGCGGGCGCGGACAAGGTTTCGATCAACAGCGCCGCCGTGCGCGATCCTGATTTGATCGACAAGGGCGCGTGGGCGTTCGGCAGTCAGTGTATCGTCGTCGCCATTGACCCCAAATGGGTTAACGGGCGATGGGAAGTCTTCATCAACGGCGGGCGCGTGCCAACCGGTAAAGATGCCATCGAATGGGCGCGGGAAGTGGAAAAACGTGGCGCTGGCGAAATTCTGCTGACCAGCATGGATCGGGATGGCACGAAAGATGGGTATAACATCGAACTCACCTGTGCGATTGCCAGCGCCGTTTCCATCCCTGTGATTGCTTCCGGTGGCGCAGGGAAGAAGGAACACTTTTACGAGGCGCTCACCTACGGAGGCGCAGACGCGGCGCTGGCGGCGACGTTATTTCACTACAATGAAATTCGTATTGGCGATCTAAAATCATACTTGGATGAACAGGGCATTGCCGTGCGCCTGTCAGGGTGGGAGTCGCTGTGAATCTCGATGTACTCCGTTGGGACGAACAGGGGCTAATCCCCGCCGTCGTGCAAGACGCAGTGACGCAGCAGGTTTTGATGGTTGCCTACATGAATGCTGAATCGCTGCAACGCACGTTGGAAAGCGGCGAAACCGTGTTCTGGAGCCGCAGCAGGCGCGAATTGTGGCACAAGGGCGCGACCTCCGGCAACGTGCAGAAAGTCCGTGAAATCCGCGTGGACTGTGACGCTGATACCCTTCTCATCCTTGTCGATCCGGCTGGACCCGCCTGCCACACAGGTGAAACGTCCTGTTTTTACCGCACCTTGGAGGAAGCCAATGCCTGACATACTGGACGAACTACAAGCGATCATCGCTGACCG
>DATGQJ010000077.1:0-7515 GCA_035304265.1 Oceanobacillus sp. | reverse complement strand
TCCCAGATCAGAGGCGTTGTTGATGAGCAGGTCAAGTCCACCAAGCGACTGCGCCGTGACCACCAGCGTCTTGCGGTGCGCTGCATCGGCGACATCACCCGGCAATGCCAGTACGGTTCCGCCATATTTGCGCAAACCGGTTACGACGGATTCCAGCGCATTGGCTCCACGGGCGGTCAAAACCAGATCATACCCCTGCGCTGCGAGGAAATCTGCTAGCAGCGCCCCCAAACCACGGCTCGCGCCTGTTATCAGGGCAATTCGTTTATCTGTCATGTGAGCTAATCCCATTTCCCCTATGAGCTAGAAGTCATTATCGAGGTTTGGCGAGGAAATTGAATCGGGCGCGAGAACAGATTAGTTCCTGTACAAAGGTACAGCTAGAGGCATGACCCGTTATCAGGCGAAAGTTGGAGGTATCGCTACTGCTCGATTAATCCCTGCTGCAAGGCGGTGGTAACGGCTTCGGTGCGGTTGCCCGCGCCGAGCTTACTGAGAATCGAACTGACGTGAAACTTTACGGTTCGTTCACTGATGAACAATTCGGCGGCGATCTCTTTGTTTTGCAGTCCACGCGCCATCAACACCAGCACTTCGCGTTCGCGCGGTGAAAGCGAATCCGGCTGTTGTTCCTGACTGATCTGGCGCAGCAGTTTGTTGGTGACAATCGGTTGCAGCAGCGACCCACCTGCATGAACGACTCGGATAGCGTTGAACAATTCCTCACGGGGAGCACCTTTGAGCAAGTAACCTTGCGCCCCTGCCCGCACCGCGTTCAAAATGCGCTCGTCGGTATCGAAGGCGGTGAACACAATCGTCTTCACGTCCACACCCATCTCGCGCAGCCGTTTCAGCGCTTCTACCCCGTCCACGTGCGGCATCTCTAAATCGAGCAGCAGCACATCAGGTCGAAGCTGTGTCGTCAACTGCACGACTTCCAGACCGTCACCAGCACCGCCCACCACCTGAAAATCCGGCTGCGTGCTCAAAATTGCAGACAGCCCATCGCGCACGACGGGATGATCATCTGCCAGTAAAATCCGAATCGGCTCACTCACGAGGGCATCTCCAATGGAATGTGAATATCGAGCCTTGTACCGCCGCCGGGTTCGCTGCAAATATCCAGTTTGCCACCCAGCAATCGCGTGCGCTCGTTCATCCCCACCAGTCCAAACCGATCTTTCGCAATCGCATCGGGGTCGAAACCCTTACCATCGTCTTCAATCCGCAGGTCTACGTGGTCGGGCGTGGCGACATAACGCACAATCAAATGGTCGGCTTCGGCATGACGGGCGATATTGGTCAGCGCTTCCTGTGCGATACGATACAGCGCTGCCTCTACGCGAATCGGCAGCGGGCGATCCCCGCCAACCGCCTCAAAACGCGCCTTCAGCTTCCACTCTTTCGCATACTGCTGAACCAGTTTTTCTAACGCCTCGGCAAGTGAGCGGCGTTCAAGCGGCGCAGCCCGTAAATCCAGCACCGAACGCCGCGCATCCTCAAGGCTGGCGCGGGAAAGCGACAACGCCTTTCGCATTGCCTGTCGTGCCGTGTCGGGCTGCGTCTCCATGAGCGCATCCGCCGTTTCGAGTTGCAGGGTGATCCCCGCCAGTGATTGCGCCAATGTGTCGTGAATCTCCCGTGCTAGACGGTTGCGTTCTTCCACTGCCCCAAGCTGAATGCTGTGAGCGAACAACTGCGCCCGTTCAATCGCAATGCTGATGATCCCGCCTACGGTGTTGAGCAGGCGAAGTTCATCCTCGGAAAGCTGCCGCCAATCGGTGCTGACCACGTTGAGCAAGCCCACTTTGCGGTCATGATGATACAGCGGCACGCTGGCGTGGTAGCGCAGTCCATCAGTGCCGCTGACCTCATTCTTGAGGCGTGTGCAGGTGATGATCGAGACGTTGGACGCCCCTTCAAGCTCACCAAGGCGGTAAACGTCCAGACAATAACAGGTGCCTTCCATGCGGTTCGGCGTCAGCGCCGGGGGTAAATTCAGCGCCGCCGCCAGATAGGTCGCGCCGGTATCTTCGCGCTGCAACCACACCCATGCGGTATGCAGATGGAATAGCTCCGTGACTTTCACCATCGCGGTATTCAAGGCGCGGGTCAGGTCAACCTCGCGGTTGAGCGCCTCGGCAATCGCGTTGATGATCGAAAGTTCACGGTTGCGTTTGTATAGCAGTTCGTTCTCTTCCATAGTGCCGATTCTGCGACACTGTTCAGCACAATGCAACTGTCCATCCCGCCAGTTTAGGGGCACACACGAGTTGGTGAGAACATAGGGTATAATCGCTGCTTATGGATAAACCACCTATTCGCATACATCAGCAAGACCGCCGCAGCATGGTGATGAAACGCACGCCTGTCGGGTTGGTGGTCTTCATCCCTCGCTGGCTCAAGCCGGACAGCCCACAAGTACGCGCCTTCATTGAAGAAGGGATGAAAAAACTTGGCTCGCCCGTGCTTCAGCCGCAAACCCTGAGTACCAGCGACATCCGCCGAATGGTCAGGCAGTGGGCGGCACGTATCGGCGTAAAGCCGGGGCGCATTCAATTTCGGGATATGTATCGCAAGTGGGGTTCGTGTTCCAGTCGTGGGAACATCACGCTCAACAACGCGCTGTGCCGCCTGCCCCCACCGCTTGCCGAGTACATCGTGTGCCATGAGTTAGTACATCTGGTGGTCTTCAATCACGGCAAGCAGTTCAAAGCCCTGATGACTCAACACATGCCGGACTGGAACGAGCGCGAAGAACAGCTTAAGCAATATCTGCAAGGGAATCTGTGCTAAAGACAGTAATGAGGGATGAGTAGGAAAGTGAAAAGCGGGGTGTAAGTTCTCGCTTTCAACTCATGACTCTCATTTATTTGCTTACATGATTTGAACGTGTATGGGGGCAAGTCAGTATTTCCTCTACACTCATTCAGCAAGGAAATGTTTGATGGCTCGTCCCCTGTTTACATTGTTAGCTTGCCTTTTTGCCTTCAGTTTTGCCTTTGCACAGGAAACACCCCAATCCGGCGCGGCAGGGCTTGGCGATTCCTTCTATCCCACGCTCGGCAACGGCGGCTACGACGTTCAACACTATACCCTCGATCTCACCGTCGATATGGACACCAATTACATTGACGGCGTAGCGACGATTGAGGCAACAGCGACCCAATCATTGAGCAGTTTCAACCTCGATCTGATACGTTTGAACGTCGAGTCGGTGAACGTCAACGATGCCGCCGCTGAATTCGCACACGACGAAAGTGAATTGACGATCACCCCTCAGAGTCCGTTGTTGGAGGGCGACGACTTCACCGTGACAATCGCTTACAACGGCTCGCCCAACCCGGTTATGGTACGAGCAATGGGTTCGCAGATGGGCTGGAATTTCCGAAGGGGGCGTGTCTACGTCGCCAGTGAGCCTGCAGGCGCGGCAACGTGGTTTCCGGTGAACGATCACCCGCTCGACAAGGCAACTTATACCATTCGTGTCAACGTCGAAACGCCGTATGTCGTCGCCAGCAACGGCGTTCTGGAAGAGACGATTGAAAACGGTGACACGACCACCTACGTCTGGGAAATGCGCGACCCGATGGCAAGTTATCTGGCGACAGTGCAGATTGACGAGTTCACCCTGCAAACCGACATGAGCGAGAGCGGCGTGCCGATCCGCAATTACTTCCCGTCGTGGCTGGCGGAAGAGGGTGCGCTGGCATTTGAATTGCAAGCCGACATGCTGGATTTCTTCGTGGATACATTTGGACCCTACCCGTATGAAGTATACGGCGTGGTGGTGACCGATGGCATGTTAGGCTTCGCGCTGGAAACACAGACGCTTTCTTTATTCGGACGCAGCATCATTGACAGCGCAGCGGCAGGCGACCCACTGAGCCTGTCGATTATCGCCCACGAACTGGCGCATCAATGGTTCGGCGACAGCGTTTCCGTCGCTGATTGGTCGGACATCTGGCTGAACGAAGGCTTCGCCACCTATGCGTCTTTCCTCTGGGTGGAACACACATGGGGACGGGAAGTCCTCGATGAGCTTATCGCCGCATACTACGGTTTCATCAGCGGCAATGCGCTCTATGAAGAAGGCAACACCCCGGAGGAAATTGAGGAGATGTTGTCTTCGATTTCGCCGCCCGGTGCGCCGACACCCGATACCCTCTTTAACCCCGGCGTCTACTATCGCGGCGCAATCACGCTACATGCCCTGCGGCTGGAAGTGGGCGACGATGCCTTTTTCCAGATCATCCGCATGTACTATGACCGCTACCAACACAGCAACGCCAGCATCGAAGACTTTGTCGCTATCGCAGAAGAACTCAGCGGTCAGGAGTTGGACGAATTCTTCAATGCATGGCTTTACGACCCGCGCGTGCCGGATATTCCACAGATGGAGTTGAGACGCCTGTTTTGAGTAAGGGTAGGAAAAGTAGGTTGTGTTGACATTTGAGAGGATGTATAAATAGTCTCATGACAGACGTGAGACTAACCGACAAGCAATGGGCGAAAATTCGGGACTTCTTGAAACAAGAGCCGAATGCGTATCTAGGTAAAGACGAGCAAGCCTGCCGCCGGTTTGTGGAGGCGGTGAAATGGATGAGCCGCAGCGGGGCGCAATGGCGGTTGCTGCCAGTGGAATATGGGAATTGGAACAGCGTGTATAAACGTTTCATGCGCTGGTGTGAGTCGGGTGTGTGGGAACGGCTGCTGACCCATTTTGCCGCTGACCCGGATATGGAGAACGGGATGATTGACAGCACGATTGTACGTGCCCATCCATGCGCGGCAGGCGCACAAAAAAAGCGGGGCGCAAGCGTTGGGACGTAGCCGGGGCGGGTTTAGCTGCAAAATCCATGTGACAGTGGATGGCTTGGGCAACCCCTTGCGTGTGTGTCTGACTGCCGGACAACGCCACGATAGTACGCAAGCGCAGACGTTGCTGGAGGGGTTGGCGTTCCAGCGCTTGATTGCCGATCGTGGTTATGCAGCGGCAGATTTTGTCGAGTATCTGTTGGCGCGGGGCATCCAAGCGGTGATCCCACCCCATCAACGGGCGAAAGTCTTGCGCGAGTATGATACTTGGCTGTATCGAGAGCGCCATTTGGTCGAATGTTTCATCAACAAAATCAAGCATTTTCGGCGTATCTTCTCCCGCTTTGAGAAATTGGATCGCTCGTATCTGGGCTTTTTGCACTTTGTCAGCGCCTTGATCTGGTTACGCTAAAATGTCAACACAACCTAGTAATTGTTGCTGAGAGCGGATCATCTCATTCTCCCTACGAATAGTAACTAACTGAACTTGTCTCAAGGAGTAGCTGTCGCGGTTGGTACGCGGGTGGCAAGGGTCGGCATCACGATTGTCTCCATATAGTTGTAACGAGCATCACCGGGTCTCGCCGTTAAATCTGGCGTAGGTGTAGTGGAACAGTTTGTGATGCCTATATAATTGTCATTGTGGAAACCACCCTGATTTATCTCGCTGTAAACCCAATTGAGAAACATATCCGCCGCCGCTTCATCGCGCTCATGCGCCGTTTGGGTCTGTTGTGGTGTCAACGTTACCTCCCAGTCATCCACCGTGTAAGCATCCTGTTGGAAGTCACATGGTACTGAGGGAGGTGTCGAAGCCGCACTACCCCAACCGCGTTGACCGCGCACCCAGTCATCTTCGGACGTATCGGGGTCCTTTCGCGGACCGAAGACTATAAGGTTTGAACTGTCAAACAAGGGTCCAGGTGTTCCAGGTGTCGCAGTGGGAATTAGTGTCACAGCAGGTCGGCTGATAAGTCCGAAGTAGGTCGAACCTTCAACCAAGCCTCCCATGCGCCCTTCAAACACATGTCCGTACTCGTGAACGACGGTGTACTCAGTAAGCACCACCGAGGGTCCACACAGAATTCTGGCTTGAAGTCCCTCCCCTGGCGGCGCATTCCTGGTTCTGCAACCAGCAGTGGGAACGTCATCCGCTGTCACGTCGCAGATGAATTCAATCCCGGATGTTGGTTCCATCGCCATCGGGCTATAGAGTACCCGCATGAAGGTGTCCGAAGCGGGATCGCCCCCGAACTGCGACTGCAAGGCGTCGGCAGTAACTAATGTCCCGGCGAGAATGGCATCTACTTCGACGGCGGTGCAACCCTCTACAGTTACCTCATGTTCCGCCAGAACCGCTTCAGGACACTCTTCCTCCGTGAAGCTGCTGAACCCGCCGGGACAGAATCCGGGTGTTGGTGATGGTGTCGGCGTGGGCGTGGGGTTTGGCTCGATGTCGCAGCTTGCCGGGGCGCTGGTCAGAAACGGCGTGTAGTCTACACTGCCCAGGGTAGTGTCCGCGCCGCTGGTGTTGGCTCCGCCCGATGCGCCCCACCAGTTGTTCTCTGCGTCCGCCGTTCCGCTGTCCGGGTTGGAAATCCCACTGCCGCTGCCGCTGCCTACCGTGTTCCCGGCGATGCAGCTTCCACTCACCGTTAGTGAGGCGCACCCGCGTGGATGCGCCCTTTGTTGTGGAGCTATGGGCTTAGAATATCCCAGACATCGGTATCAAGGACTGTGGTGTTATCTGTGTCCAGATCATACTCAACCAGATTATGCTCACTGTCTACGAACACTATCGTGTTCCCGAAACCTTGTTCCCAATTGGCTTGTGCCAACTGATATCGCATCCTTGAAAAGCTGACCTCTCCGGTTTGGAGATTAACAACTGCCAACTGCTGACCTTCCACCTCATAGTCCCTTGACCAGAAGGCTAGTCTCTGATCACCTTGAACCCAGGTGAATCCTTTGAACCAATCAATTTCTAGTAGCGCCAGCAGGTGAAGGTCAAGATATCGCCTATCGCGGATATCATAGATGCGAAGGGGAGGAACACCCTGATCGGAGGAAGCAGTTCGATATGCAAGATACCGTCCCGAAGGCGACCAACTGATGCCGCCAAAGGAAAAGGCAAGGTTTTCGGACTCATCTAGAATAAAGTATCCTTGCTGTGCATCCTCCAACACTTGAACCACTTGCTGTGTTCTCAGATCATAAATCACGACATCTTCTTCAGATGTACAACTCTGATCGTCGGTGAAAACGCCTGTCGTGAATTGGCTGCCGGCACAGCGATTGTAGACTATGAGGGAGTTGTCAGGAGACATTAGGCGAAAATCGTCTGCTAAGAGATCCGGTACGGTCACTGGCGGACGGGCGCTTGGTGTTTGTTCTTCTACGGAGAGAATAGTGCCGTCGAGAACATTCATTGAGGTTTCAACAACCGTACCCGAACTATCTAGGAGATTCAGAATGGTCTCGCTTTGCCATCTGAAGGCACAACCTGACTGTGTTTCTTCTAGTGGGGTGGTACTTATTATCTCGCCGTCAGAGAGCCGATAGATGTCAATCTCTTTGCTGTCAGAGCGAGAGAGGGCGAGATAAGTCCTGTCTGGTGACAAGATTGAACAATCGTCCCGCGAGATATTAAAGACCTGCCGCCCTGCTGACGAGAGACTTACCAATTGGAACCCCTCT
>DATGQJ010000076.1:0-2794 GCA_035304265.1 Oceanobacillus sp. | reverse complement strand
TTCGGCGCTGCTTCACACAGAGCCAGCGGAGCAACTGCATCACCGTCTGTCCCGTTTTGCTGTCGAGCGCTCCGGTTGGCTCGTCCGCCATGATGATCGGTGGGTTGTTAAAAAGCGCCCGTGCAATGGCAACACGCTGCTGCTGCCCGCCGGAAAGCTGCGAAGGGCGATGATCGGCACGCTGGCGCATGGTTAACATCGACAGCAGTCGCAGCGCCCGCGCCTCACGCACGTCGCGCGGCACGCCCGCGAAAATGCCGGGGAGCGCGACGTTTTCCATCGCCGTCATCGTCGGAATCAGATGAAAACTCTGAAAGACGAAGCCAACCGTGTGTCTGCGGAATGCTGCCAACTCGTCGCTGGTCATCCCGTCAAGGTGTTTCCCGGCAACGGTAATTCGTCCATCACTCGGACGATCCAGCCCGCCGAGCAGATAGAGCAGCGTACTTTTGCCGCTGCCGCTGGGACCCATGATGGCGACGAACTGACCGCTTGGAATTTCAAGATTGACGCTTTTGAGCACGTGAAGCGTTTGCTGACCGACCTGAAATACCTTGTCGATACCGCGTCCCTCGATAAAGGGTTCCTGTGCCATCGTTAGCCACCTCCGGGACGTAGTGGTCTGATGTTGAAACCGCCCCCCGCGGATGACTCGGATTCGCCCGGATGGATTTCTATGGAGTTGAAGCCTTCCGGCATCATGCCTTCTTGAATCGGGATAGTTTGCCCCGTCGCTTCTGCTTCAGGCTGCGGCGCTTCAATCGCGCCGGTGAGTACAGGCACAAGGACGACGATAACTACGACGGCGATCACGGCGATCTGCGCCGCGATGCTGTGCCCGCGCAGTCCGTGTCGCGCTCCCAGATACAACAGGACGAGACTCCACAACCAGAACAGCGTGGTACGTGAAGCAAGCGAATAAATCACGGCTTTGGTCAAATCGGACTGCGCCTGATACCACGTCCAATCTTCCAGTAGCAGCGATAATCCCATCGCGCCGCCTTGACCGCCCGCCGCGTAGTAAAGCAATTGGAAGGCTGCCATCAAGCCGAGCGGAACGCTTGCCCATACTGCAATTTGCAGGTTTCGCCCGATTTGAGGCGCTTTACCGTTCAACAGGGAGACTTCCGACAGGATAATCGCCTGAACAATCCACGTCAGTACAATACTTCCCGCTGCCAGCAGTGCCGTCATCGTCGTTTTGGTCACGTCTTGTGTAGGTGCTGCCGTTTCACCGCCGCCGGGGGGGAGCGGCACGCCACCGTCCGGGCCAATCTGCATCATGCCACCCGGCATGATTACACCACCGGGGTCACCACCGACGGGCGGCATTTCGACGGTGAACCCTGTATCAATCGCTTCGGGTTGGGGCTGACGCACCGCGCTGAAGCCGACCAGCGCAAGAATCAACAGCGCGACCCACACCCATTGGCTTGTAGATGGCAGTGTGCGAAAGAAATAGACAGGTTGCAGCAGGACAGTGGTGATCTGGCTGATGAGGCTGCGGGAACGTCCGTTTCGCTCCATTGTATAGGCGGATTCGCTCGTCTGGAGCCGACCCGTCTGTGCCTGACTTGCCATTACTCCTCCTTGTCTGAGAATGAATCCCCCTTACAACGTGGATAAAGGGGCAATCATTATATGTCTTTAGACGCAACAAGTGTGTAAAACGTTGCAGGCGATTACCTGACGATTTCCCTACGCTCTGAGCATAACGCGCCTAAAAACGAGTTCAAGACACGGACAGTCCAACGAGATTACAGTCTCGTAATCGCCCTCTCAGGATGTAATGCGAATAGGGAAGGGGGAGGTTCGACCTTTACCAACTGTTTCCCAACGTTTACCTGCTCTTACCTGCTAACAGAAAATGACCGGAAATCAGAGCCAACTACTCAGTAATGATTGGATGAGTGTTGGATACAAAAATAAACACATTAATTTCGAAAGCTTCAATCAGGTGCTATAATTATTTTGTTTATAAACATGCCCCTCACAAGGCAAGAGTTCACTTTATAGAGGGAAACTTCATGCAGACCCTGAACTCCGTGGAAACGGAAACGCTTGATTTAGGTCTCCTCCTCCAGACTTTATCAGCAGTCAAGAAAGGCGATTTTTCAGTACGGATGCCTATCCACCACACCGGATTGGCGGGAAAAATCGTGGACACCCTGAATGAGATTATCGAACTGAACGACAAAATGGCGCGTGAATTTGCGCGTATCAATCGGGTGGTGGGTAAAGAAGGCAAAATATCACAGCGGGCTTCTATCGGCGCAGTCGATGGGAAGTGGAACGCCTGCATCGATTCCGTGAACACGCTTATCACCGATCTCGTGCAGCCGACTGCCGAAACTGCCCGCGTGATTCGTGCGGTTGCACGGGGCGATCTTTCGCAGCGGATTGCGCTGGAAATCGAAGGGCGTCCGCTGAAAGGCGAATTTCTGCAAACCGCCAAGATTGCGAACACGATGGTGGATCAGCTCAACTCGTTCGCCTCCGAAGTCACCAGAGTGGCACGTGAGGTGGGAACCGAAGGCAAGCTGGGTGGGCAAGCGGAAGTCGAAGGCGTCGCGGGGACGTGGAAAGACCTGACCGACAACGTAAATCTGATGGCGAGCAACCTGACCAATCAGGTGCGTAACATCGCCGAGGTGTCCACCGCCATCGCCAACGGGGATTTATCGAAGAAAATCACGGTGGACGTGAAGGGCGAGATTCTCGACCTGAAGAACACCATCAACACGATGGTGGATCAACTCAACTCGTTCGCCTCGGAAGTGACGAGAGTAGCACG
>DATGQJ010000075.1:0-2699 GCA_035304265.1 Oceanobacillus sp. | reverse complement strand
AATATAGGGGAGTTGATTGCCTTCGGTATCGACGGCGTAGAAATACGGGTTGCGCACCAGTTCGACTTCGGTAGCGTCGGGTCCGGTTGGGATAACCGCCATCCACGGCGTGAGCACCGGCAGTTCGGGATTCTTCCAGCGTGGGTCAGCGCTGTTATTCGGTCCGCCGCGCAGGAAGAACAGTTCTGCCCACGTCTCGACGCCCGCTTCTTCGATCATCTGCGCGAGTTCGTCTTCGTCGGCATAGCGAGGGTGGAACTGCGACAGGTAGTGCTTGGGCGTCGCCGTCATGTACATGCCTTCGTTGGGCGAAGCCATACGTTGCAGCAGCAAACCATTGGGTGCGGAAAAGCTGAAGCGAACGGTGTAATCGTCAATCTTTTCGACCACGCCCATTTCGCCGCCGGAGATCATGAACACAAGCGGATTAACGTATAATTCCGGGTTGGTAATCACATCTTCGTACCAGAAAACAAGGTCATCCGCCGTAAATGGATGCCCATCCGACCAGCGCAGTCCTTCGCGCAGATGGAAGATGTATTCGGTGCTGTCCTCGTTGATCTCCCACGATTCGGCGACATCAGGAACGACTTCGCTCCAATCCGGCGACCAACGTACCAATCCGACATAGCCGACGGTGCGGGTAAGCCAAACAAGGTCTTCGCCGCCGCGCATTCCCATGCGCCACGTGCCGCCATATTCGCCGATACTTTCAAGGGGTTCGACAACCAACGGGTTGACAGGCAAGCGCTCCTCGACGGGTGGGAGTTCGCCGCTGGCAACTATTTCCGCCAGCATTGGCGCTTCCTGATAAGTAACATCTTGTGCCGAAACACTGATCACGAAACAAAGAAGCGAGATAAAACAGAGTGATACTAGTTTTGCTTTCATGTCATCTTCCCTCTGTAAAGATAAACCGAAGAACGTTCTTATATGTCACGACAGAATCAGCGTCAGATACGATCCCCTGATCTAACTATAAGAAGGAAATTGCGGCTCAATAATGAAGACCTTTGCCGGTAATTGGGCTTGAGTGAAGGTTTCTTTAGCGATTTCACACGAAATTTATGCTTTTTATAGCATCCACGCCGGAAAGTATGTACTTCTTAGCAACATCCAATAAACAACAGGTATGATTTCTCGGTCTGCGAAAATTCATCGGAAATAGTGAGTTGAATAGGAGCACCTCATGACTGTTGAACGATTGCGAGACGCACAGGCACGCGCTGCCTCGCCAGCGGACGCGACCAGCGCGGAGTTGGGTGAATATGGCATTTACGTCGGCGGCAAGTGGATGAAAACGGGCGATGCCATCGAAGTCCGCAGCCCATACGATGATTCGCTAGTTGCGATTGTTCACCGCGCCGGACCCGCCGAGGTGGAAGCGGCAATTGCGGCGGCGGTGGAAGCCTTCGAGGTGACGCGCCGCTACCCATCGTGGAAACGCGCCGAGATACTGGAAAAAATCAGCGCGGCAATCAGCGCCCGTCGTGAAGAATTCGCCCGCACCATCGCGCTCGAAGCGGGCAAGCCCATCAAGACCGCGCGTGCCGAAGTTGACCGTGCCATCTTCACGTTCAAAGTCGCCGCTGAAGAATCCAAACGCATCTATGGCGAAGTTGTCCCGTTGGATTGGCTACCCGGTACTGAGGGACGCACCGGCTACGTTCAGAGGGTATCGCGGGGTCCTGTGGTCGGAATCACCCCCTTCAACTTCCCGATCAACCTCGTCGCCCATAAGGTCGCCCCGGCATTGGCGGCGGGCAACCCGATCATCGTCCGTCCGGCAACGCAGACTCCGGTGAGTTCGTTGAAGCTGGCGGAAATCGTGTTAGAGGCAGGCTGGCATGAAAGCGGAATCGCCGTCATCCCCTGCTCCACCAAAGATGCCGCGCCTCTGGTTGAAGATGATCGTATCAAAGTCCTGAGCTTCACGGGCAGTCCGGCGGTGGGCTGGGATTTGCGTAAACGCGCCGGACGCAAGATGGTCACGCTGGAACTCGGCGGCAACGCAGGAGTCATCATCCACAACGACGCCGACATTAGCTACGCCGCGAGTCGAGTCGCGTGGGGCGGCTTCTCCTACGCCGGACAGTCGTGCATTTCGGTGCAGCGGGTTTACGTGCATGGCGAAAAATACGAGGATTTCGTGGAAGACCTGATCCCGCGCGTGCAGGCGCTCAAAGTCGGCAACCCACTGGACGAGGACACCGACGTGGGTCCCGTAATTGACCGAGGCGCGGCTGACCGGATCGAGCAATGGCTGGCAGAAGCCAAGCAGGGCGGCGTGGAAGTGCTCGTCGGCGGTAAACGCGAGGGCAACGTATGGGAGCCAACCGTACTCGCTTCGCTTCAGGAAGACATGCGGGTTTCGTGTCAGGAAGTGTTTGGACCGCTGGTAGGGTTATATCGCTACAACGACGTGATGGATGCGATCCACGCCGTCGATGCCAGCGATTTCGGGCTGCAAGCCGGACTGTTCACCAACAACTGGAATCTGATCCAGACCGCCTTCGATAAGATTGAGGTTGGCGGGTTGATGGTAAACGATGTGTCCACGTTCCGCATTGACCATATGCCGTATGGTGGTGTCAAAGATTCAGGTATGGGGCGCGAAGGGTTGCGCTACGCCATCGAAGAAATGACTGAGATGAAGCTGCTCATGTTCCACAACCGAGAGTCATAATAAAACTTCTCCC
>DATGQJ010000074.1:0-11242 GCA_035304265.1 Oceanobacillus sp. | reverse complement strand
CCACAGCCTGGACTCGAACCAGGAACCCATCGGTTAACAGCCGATTGCTCTGCCATTGAGCTACTGTGGAAAGTCGCGGTAATCCTAGCAGAATCCTCCCCTCGCTGTCAAGATGTTTTTGCGATAAAAATGCGGTACGATCAGACCATTCATCGAATATAGGTCGCCAATGTATGCCCGTCACCATTCGCAAAGTCGAAACCAACGCAGATTTCAAACCCTTCTTTGAGTTCCCCTGGAAACTCTACAAAAATGATCCCAATTGGGTGCCGCTGTTGCTCTCGATGCGCCGTGAGCAGTTCGATAAAAAGAAAGCGCCTGCGTGGGAATATCTGGAAGGGGATTTTTTTACGGCTTGGCGTGGAGACGCCGTCGTAGGTACTATTGCCGCCTACATTAACCGACGCCATAATGAGTTCCACAAGGAGCAGATTGGCTGGTTTGGCGCATTTGAGGTCTATGATGACCAAGAAGCAGCAGTCATGCTCCTGAATACGGCGGCAGAGTGGGTCAAAGCGAAGGGGTTTGCGACCATTCGCGGTCCTCAAACCTTCACGACACACGACGAGACAGGTTTGCTGGTGGATGGTTTTGAGCGCCCGGTTCTCCTGATGCCCTACAATCCGCCTTACTATGAACAGCACATACTTGCGGCAGGTTTCCATCCGGTGATGGACACCTATAGTTTCTATCTTGGGCGTAAGGATGTGGAAGAGTCGGGTTTGTTCGAGCGGTTGGAGCGCATCACCAACTCGATTATGAAACGCAATCGCATCCGTATTCGTCCGGTGGATCGTAAGAATCTGAAGAGCGAATTCGCGCTCTTCAAAGAATTGTACAACGCCGCATGGGAGGAAAACTGGGGTTTTGTGCCAATGACCCCACGTGAACTGGATGGTATGGTGGAATCACTTGGGCAATTCTTTGACCCAGACCTTGCCTTTTTCGGTTACGTAGACGATGAGCCTGTGGGGTTTATCCTCGGCGTACCCGATTTCAATCAGGTGTTGCAGCGAGTCTATGCTAAACCGGGTGTTCCGGAAATCTTTAGTTTGCTGAAGGCGCTCTATTTTTGGAAAATCAATCCGGTGATCGATACCGCGCGTATCCCGCTTATGGGAGTGAAAGCCGAATTTCGCAAGAAGGGCGTTGATGCCGCGATGTACTACTATATTCTGCGTGCGCTGATGTCCAATCCACGATACCAACATTCGGATTCAGGCTGGATTCTCTCCACTAACGAGCAGATGGTCAGCATTGCCAAGAACTTCGGCTCGCGGATTTACCGAACGTATCGCTATTTTGAGAAGGCGCTCTAAATGGCAAAAATTCTCATCGTAGACGACGAGCACCTAACGACTGAAATGCTCAGTACCTTTCTCCGTATCATCGGGCATGATTCAGAGGAAGCATTTTCCTGCAAACAGGCACGGGATAAGCTCGCCTACGTCAATCCCGATGTGATCCTGCTGGACATCATGCTGCCCGATCAGAATGGTCTGGAACTTTGCCGCGAACTACGCCACAACCCTTCCACATCGTCCATTCCGATCATCATGATCTCTGCTCATGCCCCACCGATGACCAGAGAGGCTGACAGCGCGGGTGCAAACGGCTACCTCGTCAAACCCATCAACCTTGCCAACCTTAAGAACGCGCTGGCAACTGTCGGCGTAGCATCAGCGGGCAGGGTCTAGAAACTCCGTCGTTTCGCTAGTTGTTCTGCCTCTTGCAGCGTCGTAACCGCTGCCGACACATCGTACTGCGGCGGCACGAGTGCCAGCGCATCGAGCAGCAGTTCAAGGCATAAATGAACACCCGCTTCCGGCGGCGCGGTCAATATCGCGTCAATCCGTTCGTGCCAGCGTTCCGGCATGGTGGGAAGCTCACGAGCAGTGGTGAGCGTCCATTTACCACTAGGTTGCCATCGCTGATTGATTGCATAAAGCAGAGAAATCATCGCATTCAAATCGTTGAGCAATTGCTGGGTGAAATAGAGGCGTTCGCCGCGCTTCAGTAGTCGAAACCAGTCCTTGAAGTAATCTGGATTAGCCCAACGTTTGACCACCGCTTCGAGAATCTGTCGTTGTACAACCTCAGAGTATCCTCGTAATTGCGCTTGCCAGTGTCCGAGTTTGCCGCTGGTTCGCAACGGAATGGCGTTGAGGATAATATAGGGCAGCGTTCCCGAACGAGAGCCATCAACGATTTGCTTGATGATGCCTTCATATGCCGCATATGTCTGCCAACCGACTTCTATTGGTACGCTGCCGATTCTGCCGCTGATCCAGTATGAATCGTCCGAGCGCGGTTGATCGAAAACCTCAATGTGTTCTACACCCGCTGCTTCCAACCATGTCACCCGCGCCTCAGTAGGGGGGATAGTTTCGCTCCACAGATTGAGTTCAAGATCAGAATCGTCGTCTGCCCATCCCCGTGCCGTCGAACCTGTCAGCGCGATCTCTTCACCCAATTCCGGCGGGCACGACTGCGCCAGTTGCAAGGCGAGTTGGTAACGTTGATGGCTGGCTTCGGTGGCATGTGCAGGTAAGGTCATGGCATCTGTCCAATGAGTTCACCAACAATTAACGCATTATCCGGCTACACTTGCTGTATCGTATACCTTGAGCTTTCATCTACATCCCGGATCATTTATGAAAATCCTGATGTTTTCAATCACGCCCTTGTTCCCTGAGCACGACATGGGCGGTGGGCAAAAACACCTGCGAACGATTGCCAATCATCTTGCTAATCTCGGTCACGACATCACCATTCTTTGCACGCACCGGCAGGATACAGGCGACTCGTTCCGCTGGCACGAACGGATTCTGGTGCTGCCGATTTTGCGCTTCAAGCAGCCGTTCCCCGCGCCATACGATACCCCCGCTTACAACATCGCCAACATCATACAGGATGTAGCGGAACACATGCAGGGTGCGGATCGCTTTTACATCCACGACGGCGAATTCGTGTTCCCCTACGTCTATCGCGACATTCCCACGGTGGTTTCCCTGCGTGATAACGTTTATCCCGAAACCATACAGGGCGCTTTTCATTTTCAGGGGCACAGGCTGATCGTGATTTCGGAGTATGCGCGTGCGTTTTTCACGCATACTGTTGGGCGCTTCTTTCCTGATTTGCCCAAACGCATGACGGTTATCCGCAACGGCATCGACTGGAATCGTTTCAAGCCGACCCCGCCCAGCCGCATTCTCGACATCATCAAGCTCGACCCTACCCAACACACCATCGTGCTGCACCCACATCGCCCTGAAGAGACCAAAGGCATCTGGCAGACGATTGAGGTGGTGGAACGGCTGGTGAAGCAGCATGGTATCGACAACCTCAAAACGCTGGTACCCGTGTGGCTTGGCGTGAAGCATGACCCCGGAGTCAGAGCATTCTACAATCGCGTCGGTGCAGAAATCTCGGATCGTGGACTATCCAAAAACTTCGTCTTCCATGACTGGATTCCGGTAGATTTGCTGCCGGAATACTACAGTCTGGGCAAAGTGACGCTGGCGCTTGGCAGTTTCGTCGAGTCGTTCGGTAATGCAGTTTACGAATCGCTTGGCTGTGGGACGCCTTCGGTGGTCGCGCGTATTTCGTCACACCGCGAAATCTTACCTGAAGAACTCGTCGATAAAGTGGATTTCAACGATCATGAGACTGCCGCGCGTCTTGCCGCCGACATCATCCGTGAAGGACGGCGCACGTCGCAGGCGACGCTCGATTACCTGCACACGCATTATCGCGTCGAAGATCAGCTTCAGCGCTACGCGGACGAAATCCTCAACGCGCAAGTGGCGGAAGAACTGCCTTATAGATTCACGCCGATTACCGATTCAACGCGCTATATCCTTGCGCCTTGGTGCTATCAAGCGGGGCGCGGCATCTACCACGACTACAAAGCCGATTACTATACATCTCCATCACTGCCCGCGCTGGTCGCCGCTCACCCTGACGGATTTACCGTCATAGATGCAGAAAAACATGGTGTGAAGCCTGAAGAGGTCGAATTCTGGCGGCGTGAAGGATATACCGTACCTGTGGGATAGTGTTCGTCGCGTTGGAATCCCGCCTTGTACCGTTTATAATCCGCTGGAATATATCATTTTTCATATCGAAAATGTCGTTGATAGAGGGGGAACGGGAAAATGACGAATGATCGTTCAACACAGACGTTTGTTGCTGCGCTCCTGCTGGTAGCGGCGGTGCTCGTCGCCATGAACCGTGCCGTCACCGGTGCGCCGCTGGGAGATTGGTGGCTTGCGGCTGTGCTGGCGGTTGCAGGAATTGCTGCTGCTGTTTATCGCACGCCCACAGCGCCAGCCGAAAAAGAAGCGGAACCGCCAGGCACGAGTGAGTATCTGCCGCCTGCCAGCATCGACACCGCATCGCTGAGTGCAGGTTCAGTAACATCTGCGCCTGCCGAACCTGAACCCACACCCGCACCAGAACCATCGCACGTTGCAAAAACGGAATACGCGGAGTCACAAAAGATCGCCTCAACCGATGCGCCGCCAGCACCACCACCGGACGACAGCGACCAGGCAAGCCTGAAAACACAGCCGGAAGAACAGATTGTCATGGAAGCGACAGCCGATCCGCCTCAACCGGGCGAAGTTGAACATGTTGGTGAGATTACCCATGAAACCGCCAACAAGGTCGCCGAAGGCAATGCAGAGGAAACCCCTGTCGCCGAGAAATTGACCAAGCGAGCATCACGCAAAGTTGCAGCCCAGGAAACCACCAGCGAAGGGACAGTGGGCAAACCGGACGATCTGGTGCGGATTGATGGCATTGGTCCCAAGATTGCTGCCGCGCTGATCGCCGCCGGGATCGATTCGTTCCAGAAGCTTGCCAACACGTCCGAAGAGCAAACACTGGAAATCTTGCGGGCTGCCAAAGTGCGAGTGGTTTCAAACTATACCACGTGGGCGCAGCAGGCAGCCTACGCCGCGCGGGGCGATTGGGAAGGATTGGATCGTTTCAATCGTGAGCGGAAGGCAGCGAGCGGCGACTAACGTCGCAGTTCAGTGGCTATATAAATAAAAGAGGCGACCTTGATAGTCGCCTCTTCAACGTTACTACTGAGATTTGGCTACACGCCGGGGGCTTCCAGCTCTGCGCCTTCGGCTTCATCCTCTACGGCTTCCAGCACCAGTTCGCCGTCGCGCACATCAACCCGCACGACGCTAGCCAGCTTGAATTCGCCGGAAAGAATACCATCGGAGAGCCGGTCTTCGATCTCGTTCTGGATCAGGCGGCGCAGCGGACGAGCGCCGAATTCGGGGTCGTAACCCTTTTCCGCAATCCAGTCACGCGCATCTTCGGTTGTTTCCAGCGTAATCGCGTGCTCGATCAGGCGGGCGCGTACCTTGTTGAGTTCGAGTTCGACAATCTGCTTGATCTCTTCCTTCGAGAGCGAACGGAAGAAGATGGTCGCATCGACACGGTTCAGGAATTCGGGGCGGAAGGCACGCCGCAGTTGCTCGTTGACGTGCTTCTTCATTTCCTCGTATTCTCGCTTCAGGTCGCCTTCTTCGTCTCTCGGCAGGTTGAAGCCCAGCACCGCACCGCGCTTGATCGTGTCTGCACCGATATTGCTGGTCATGACGATAATCGAGTTGCGGAAGTCCACACGGCGACCCCGCGCGTCGGTCAGCGTACCTTCTTCCATGATCTGAAGGAGCATGTTGAACGCTTCGGGATGCGCCTTCTCGATTTCGTCAAAGACGACGATGCTGTACGGACGGCGGCGGATCGCTTCGGTCAACTGACCGGCATCTTCATAGCCAACATAGCCGGGAGGTGCGCCGACCAGACGAGCAACCGAATGGCGCTCCATGAATTCGCTCATATCGAGTTGGATGAGCGCGTCTTCACTACCGAAGAGGAATTCCGCCAACGCTTTCGTGAGTTCGGTTTTACCGACGCCTGTGGGTCCGAGGAACATGAACGATCCAATCGGACGACGCGGGTCTTTCATGCCAGCGCGGGCGCGGCGGACGGCGCGGGCGATTGCCTCAATTGCCTCGTGCTGCCCGACAATGCGGTTGTGCAGTGCCGATTCCATCTGGATCAGGCGGGCGCTTTCCTCACCAGCAATGCGCATGGTGGGGATACCCGTCCACATCGCGACGACTTCGGCGATGTCTTCCGAGCCAAGCCGCGGCTGATTGGTTTCCTCATTCCAGTTGGCTTTGTAGGCGGAAAGCTGTTCTTCAACCGTCTCACGCTGGCGACGCAGGCGCTCCATTTCGTCTTCGGATTCGCCTTCTTCTTCCAGCAGCCGCAAATCATCTTCTATCTGGCGTAGTTCCTGTTCGGCACGGCGTACCTGCGCCGCTTCAGGACTCTTGTACATACGCAGCCGCGCAGCCGCTTCGTCGATCAGGTCGATTGCCTTATCCGGCAGGAACCGATCCGGCACGTAACGCGCCGACAAATTAGCAGCGGAGTCGATGGCTTCGTCGGTGATTTCAACGTTGTGATGTTCCTGATAAGGAACTTTGATTCCTTGCAGAATCTCGATGGTTTCTTCGATGGTCGGCTCGTTGACGATAATCGGCTGGAAGCGGCGCTCCAATGCGGCGTCGCTTTCGATGTGCTTGCGATATTCGTCCAGCGTGGTTGCGCCGATGCACTGCAATTCACCGCGTGCCAGCGCTGGCTTGAGGATATTCGCCGCATCGACGCTGCTGCCTGCCGAGCCAGCGCCTACGAGCATATGCACTTCGTCAATAAACAGGATGCTGTCCGATGATTTCAGTTCTTCGATCACACGTTTGAGGCGTTCCTCAAACTGTCCACGATACATTGTGCCTGCAACGAGAGAGCCAACATCCAGTTGGAGAACCCGCTTGTTCAGCAAGGGCTTGGGCGTTTCGCCGTTGACGATACGCTGCGCCAACCCTTCCACAATTGCCGTCTTGCCGACGCCGGGTTCACCGATCAGCGCGGGATTATTCTTACGACGACGACTCAATACTTGAATCACGCGCTCGATTTCCGTTTCTCGACCCACAACAGGATCGAGTTTCCCTTCCTGAGCCAGCGCCGTCAGATCCGTCGCTAACTGGTCAACCAGTGGGGTTTTCCCTTCAGGTGGACGACTCCGACGCGGTGGGCGTGGTTCCTCCTGATTTGGATCTTTAGATTGCAAGGGACTCTCCTGTAACACCCGGCGCGTCTGACGACGCACCTCTTCCGGGCTAACACCCAGACGCTTCAGAATGTCAATCGCAACGCCTTCGGTCAGCCGCACCAGCCCCAGGAGCAGATGCTCCGTGCCGATGTAGTGATGACCCATTCGCCGCGCTTCATCAACCGCTAGCTCAAGCACGCGCTTGGTGCCGGGTGACAGTTCCGGTTGGGCGCTGGTCGTGCGGGTCGTCGCACGAGTCATACGTTCCACCAATTCTTCCACCCGCCGCTGGTCGAGGCCAAGCTCGCGCAGAACTCTGCCCGCGACGCCACCTTCCTCACGGATCAAGCCCAGAAGCAAATGCTCGGTACCGATGTAATTATGCTGAAGCCGTTCCGCTTCCTCTTGAGCAAGACTGAGAACCCGTCGCGCTCGCTGGGTAAAGCGCTCCATCTTATTTGCCACGCTGTTGCTACCTCCGTTGCTGGCTGAGTTTCCGCCAGACGACTATCTCTTGCTTTTGAGATCGGCTTATGGTGAGAACAATAAACCTAGCCTAATTATAGCATGTCTAGGCTTACGTCAATGTAGAGTAGTTGTCTCGAATCATTAAAGTTGGGATAGAACCGGCAGAAGACGAGCTTTGTTAGCCCTCGTCTTCCTCGTCACTGGTTCCCACTGTCCAGTCAAGATCGAGGTATTCTGCCGAGTTGACGCGCTTCAAGCTCAATCCCAGTCGGCGATTCTTAATATCCATCTTGACGATGCGCAGGGTCATTTTGTCACCCTCTTGCACGACCTCGCGCGGATGACTGACCCGCTTATCGCTCAATTCGGAAATGTGAATCAAGCCTTCGATTTCAGGCAATTCGACCAATTGGGCGAACGCGCCAAACTTGGTGAGCTTGGTCACAGTTGCCTGAACCAGTTGTCCAACCGTGTAAGTTGTGGCGACCAAATCCCATGGATCGGGTGCTTGGCGCTTGATGCTGAGACCAATGCGCTTCGCCTCAGGATCGACGCTGATGACTTCGACTTTGACTTCCTGACCGACCTTGAGCATTTCGCGCGGGTGGTTGATGTGCTGCCATGACATTTCGGTGAGGTGAACCAGCCCCTCCGCGCCGCCAATATCCACGAACGCGCCGAAGTCTTCGAGGCTGACGACGCGCCCCATGCGCACTTCACCCGCCGTCAACTGGCTGATGAGGTTCTCTTTGCGCTTCTCACGGGTTTCACGTGCCGCTGAACGCTCCGACAGAATCAGGCGGTTGCGGCTGCGATCTACTTCCATCACTTTGACCATGATGGTTTCGTTGACCATCTGACCCCAGCGATCTTCAGGCGTTTCACCGCTGACCACGCGGCGGCGCTCGGCGCTCATCTGGCTTTGTGGCACAAAACCACGCAGCCGCCCGAAGCGCACGATGAGACCGCCTTTGTTGTATCCGGCGACCCGCGATTCGTAGACTTCCTGATTCTGGCGATATTCTTCGGCTCGCTGCCAGTCCAGTTCTTCGACGGCGCGGTTGACCGACAGGATGATGTTACCGTTGTGATCGTGTGGATTGACGACGAAGACGGTGAGCTTTTCACCCTGCTTCAGCGATTCGAGCATTTTGCGGTTCATGCGCTCAAGCTCGTGAGCAGGCACGATACCGGACAAGCCGTTGCCAAGATCCACCGTCACCGACGTGGGAGATGTGGCGGTGATGACGCCTTCGATCACGTCACCACGCTTGATGCCGCCCTGTTCCGCCGGGCTTTGCTCGGCAGCAGGTGCTTCACTGGTGGATTCAGATGGTGAAGGTTCTGCCGCTTGCGCAGTGGCAGTTTCCTCCACAGTAGATTCGACTGATTCGGCAGTTTCGTTTGTCGGTGCTTCCGCAGCATCCACAGACTCTACAGGTGCGGCATCTTGTGCCTCTGCCTGCGGAGTTTCTTGTGCAACATTTTCTGTGGCGGAGTCAGCAGCCATTGAAATTTCAGACTGAGGAGTTTCCTCTACCGAAGCGCCCGCCTCCAGCTCTTCGTTTTCCTCTAGCCCCGGCTTATTCGGAACCATAACCTTCCGTGCTCCCACTGAGATTGGGTATGGAGAATTATTATACACTTCGCAAAGGCAGAATCAAACGCAAGATTAAGGTTGGTGGATATACAGCTTTATAATCGGTATGAAAGTCGTGACTTTATCCCGGCTTGGCAATCTGCATTGACCAAGTATAACAGGCTGTGATAGAGTAAAATTCGTTTCCTATTCCAATTGCCCCCTTTTCCATTCATGAAATTCCTTGTTTCACAACTTCTCAGTTTTGCTACCAATCGTTCCAGTCGTGTCAATCTATTCGCAATCCTACGCTTCATCGGCATTCTTTTTGGCTTGATCATCCTCTATACCGTTCTCTTTCATTACATCATGGCATACGAAGGGCGCGAGGAAAGCTGGATCACTGGCTTGTACTGGACGCTTACCGTGATGTCTACGTTGGGTTTTGGAGACATTACTTTTCATTCCGATCTTGGCAGATTATTCTCCACCGTGGTCTTGTTGAGTGGGATCATCTTTTTCCTGATTCTGCTGCCGTTTACGTTCATCGAATTTTTCTGGGCACCATGGATGAAGGCGCAGCAGGCTTCCCGCGCACCCACTCGCTTGCCGGAAAAAACCAGTGGACATGTGATCCTCATTCATTTTGATGCGGTGATTAAAACCCTGATCGAGAAACTCAAACAATATCATTACCCCTATGTGCTGCTCGTCCCTGACTTAGCAGAAGCGCTGCGCCTGCACGATCTGGGTTACAAAGTGATGCTTGGCGATCTGGACAGTCCTAAAACCTATCAACTTGCCAGAGTTGATCAGGCATTGTTGGTGGCATCTACCGCTAGTGATCAAGTGAATGCAAACGTGGCGGCAACCATACGCGAGATTACCGAGAAGGTGCCAATTATTGTGACCGCCAACCACGCCGCCTCGGTGGATATTCTGGAACTGGCAGGCTGTACCCACGTGCTGCAACTGGGCGAGATGATGGGACAGGCATTGGCGCGGCGTGTCTCTGTGGGGGAAACGCTTGCCCATCCCGTCGGTCAATTTGATAATCTTCTGATTGCAGAGGCAACGGTGCGCGACACGTCACTTGTGGGGAAAACCCTGCGCGAAAGTTGTCTGCGTGAAAATGTTGGGATCAACGTTTTGGGGATTTGGAGGCGTGGCGCGTTCCAGATTGCCGAGGCGGACACCTGCATTACCCCGAATACCGTACTTGTGATGGCTGGCACAGAGGAGCAGATCGCCCGCTATAACGAGTTGTATCGTAAGCCCAACACATCCGACGCGCCGATCTTGATCATCGGCGGCGGTCGGGTTGGCAAAGCGACGGGAAAGGCGTTGGCGGCACGCGGGCTGGATTACCGAATTGTTGAGCGGATTCCCGAACGTATCCGCGATCCTGAAAAATACATCCTTGGAGACGCCGCTGAACTGGAAGTGCTGGAAAAAGCAGGTATTCGGGAAGCGCCAACTATTCTGATTACCACGCACGACGACGACATGAATATTTATCTCACCATCTACTGTCGTCGTCTGCGCCCCGATGCCCAGATCATTAGCCGCGCCGGTTTGGAGCGCAACATTGCCACGCTTCACCGTTCCGGCGCAGATTTTGTCATGTCATATGCTTCGACGGGCGCAAATGGCATCCTTAACCTGATAGGACGCGACAGTATTCTGATGGTGACGGAGGGCTTGGATGTCTTCGAGGTCGAAATCCCGGATGCGCTGGTCGAAAAATCCATCGCTGAATGTGGAATTCGTAAGAAGACTGGCTGTACAGTCATTGCGTTGCGCCAGAACCGTCAAATTCATGTCATTCATGATCCTCATGAGCCACTCCCCGACAATGCCCGAATAATTCTAGTCGGCACCCCAGATGCGGAAGAACGGTTCCTGAAACTCTATAAGTGATCCAACATTGCGCATCCGTTATAGATGCGCGAGCCATTCCTTTATAGAAGGAATGTGTTGACCATAATGCTCGTACACGTCGCCGCGCAGCATCATCCAGATCACAACCGGTTCCGGAGCGCCTT
>DATGQJ010000073.1:0-3079 GCA_035304265.1 Oceanobacillus sp. | reverse complement strand
TTGTCTCGTAGACGCTGGAATGGCTGAGGCGGGGCGAGTAAAGCCAGTTGCCGCCAATCGCCTCATTTTTCTCGTAGACGACGATGTTGCGCAGTCCGACTTGCAGCAGATTTTTCGCCGCCGCGATACCGGATGATCCCGCGCCGATCACGCAAACCCGCGCGGATAAATCATGTTTCATCGAGCGATCCTCGCGCCGTAAAGCATTTGCCTATTGTACCGCATTGGCGTCGCCGGGAGAGGCAATAAAAAAGGCAGGACTTCTGCCTGCCACTGCGGAGAGGGCGGGATTCGAACCCGCGAAGGCTGTTACACCTTACTCGCTTTCCAAGCGAGCGCACTAGGCCACTATGCGACCTCTCCAGAGGTTTTCATTATAGCAAATGAGAATTGCGCTTGACCATGCTTATTTTGGCTTGAGCATTCCCGCACCGGGCAAATTGGGTTTTGGCGGCTGGCTGAGGTGTTCCAGATAGTAATTGACCTGATAGACAAACACGTCGCTTGCCTCAAGCTGTGGCATCGCACCGCAGTCGGCAATGACCGAAAGCTGCGCACCGGGGATGTCTTTCTTTAAGGCTTCGGCGTCGTCTAGCGGCGTCATTTCGTCGTTTGCGCCCCACAGCAGCAGCGTGGGCACGCGCGGCGTGCACGTCTCCGGCAGCGGGTGCAGCAGCATCCCCAACATCAGCCGTGCGCCGTTGCGGGCGTTTGCCTGCACTTCCTGAACGAACTCGCCGGTGAGTACCTCTTTGACGAAGATCATCCGGTCAAGGCTGCGCCGCGAGTTGGTCAAACGCCCAAACGCGCTAAAAACGATTTGACCAATCAGCGGAAGTTTCGCGACGGTTGGCAGCCACGAGGGGCTATTGGGCAGCGCACCACCATTCACCAGAATCAGGGCGGTAGTACGTACCGGGTAAGCCGCCGCAAACAGGCGGGCAGGCAGCGCCCCAATCGAGTTGCCGATCAGTACCGCCTTTTCCAGTTCCAGCGCATCAAACAGATTGAGCAGCCATTGCAACAAGGCGTTCACGCTCATCTCTGGTAAGAGAGCAGAGCCGCCATAGCCCGGTAGATCGGGCGCGTATACATGATAGGTTTCGGCAAGCAGGGGGAGAACTTCTTTCCAATGTAGATTGGCGTCGCCAACCGCCCCATGCAGGAGCATCAAGACGTTTTCATTCTCCTCGCCTGCTTCCCAGTAATGGACGGGAAACCCATTTACGGTGATAGTCTTCTCGCTCACAACATGCCCTTAATCGGCGGCGGCAATTTCGGTGATGAAACCGTGCCGCTGCAACCAGCGCGTCAGTTCGTCAATGCCCGGTTCGGTGATCATCGCGCCGCGATCAATCCCGCGCGGGCTAGCACCCCGCGGGAGTGGTGAAGGTTCTTCATACGGGAGCAGGCTGCCCGGTTCTGCCGCCACCAGCGTCGGGACGGAGAGAAAACCTGTCCACTGCAAAACCCGTTTACGGGCTTCCTCATCCTTGTCGATGAAGACTTCCTGATATTCGACGTGATAGTCCGCCAATATCCGTTTCGCCAGCGTGACGAACGGGCAGGACGACGTGCGCGAATACATCACCAATTCGAACTTCATTCAAATATCCTAGAGCAGACTTTCCCTACGAAACATAAAGAATGCCATCGGAATCAAGCACCCTGCGGCTCCAAGAAGCAAATCAAGCCATCCGTGATTCCACGCGCAAGGGTATCGACTCCTTCAGTCAGAATCTGACGATCCGCGAGCATGAAACCCAGTTCGATGATTGCCGCTGGCGTTTGCGGGTGAATCTCGCGGAAGGTGTGATAATCGGTCATATCCACCGTCACGCCGTCACGCCTTTCTAAGCCGGTGGCAGCAGCGTAGTGCTGCGATACGCAATCCACCAACAAGCTATCCGTGCCGCGCGAAGTGATTCGAGCGGCAGCAGCGGCGATCAAATATCCGCTCACCACTTCCCCGAAACTCTGGCAGGTATTGGCATGAATCGAAAGCAACGCCGCCGCCTGATAATTATCCAGTCGGGGATCGAATTCGTCCAGCAGATCGACGGTATAGCCACGCCCGCGAAGATTGCGTACTACGATGCTGGAGACTGCTTCGTTGATGCTGGCTTCGGTCAGACCATCAGGGCAGACCGCGCCGGGGTCATTCTGGGGTCCTCGGTGACCGGAGACGATGCCGACGCGCCGCGCCCAATTCGGCGTTGGGAGCGCGGTTGGCTCAAGCGTGGCAATGCTGGTTGCCAGCGCGACGCTGAGTTCATCACGCACGTCACTGGCAATGAACTTGCTCGGCGTCCACCACGTGAAAATCGTCGCCGTCAGTCCTGCCGCCGTGATGATGACGATGAATGAGCGAATAATCCCGCCAAGGATGCCCACTGTCCGCCGAACGCGCCGTTCTTTGCGTCGTCGTGGGCGGCGCGGCGCTTCCGGGACGGCTTGTGGTTCTGCCGGAGGGGGAACTTCCTGCTCGACAACGGGCGGATCGGCGGGCGGCGCAGCGTCAACCTCAACCGTTGGTTGCTGCGGCTGTTGGCGACGCGCTGCCGCCTGCCGCATCATCTCCATGAACGCCACCGACGCAGGAATTTCTTCTTCCGCAGGCGGGCGGTTTTTGAGCCACTCTTGAAATTCGCGGTCTTCGTCTTCGAAGAAGCGATTGTCGTCCGGCATCCTACAGCCTTACTATTCACTCATTGATCAATTGATACACCTGTGCGCCATCTGCGTCAAATAAGAGTTCCAGATAAGGCGCGTCCGAAACGCTGGATCGCATCTCAATCGCTTCTGTAAAAGGCGCTCGCCAGCGGAACATCTCGTTGATGCTCTCTGGATCGGTGACGATCTGCGGCACGATCACGTAGTCGATGCCCGCCTGCGCCAGCAGTTCGGCATTATCGGGATTCGCGGGGTCTTCCCAGAATTGGCGCATCCGTTCCTGTTCGGCAAGGCTGGCTTCGTTGCCTCGGAAAAGCGGCTGCTGGCGATAATAAACCGAATCGCGCTCGCTGATGACCGGAACCCAGTCACCCTCGTGCGGTCCCGGATGGTTGAGGACACGGGC
>DATGQJ010000072.1:0-3176 GCA_035304265.1 Oceanobacillus sp. | reverse complement strand
AATATAGTAATCCTCGGCAATATATTGTCGAGCCAATGCTTCGGCATCCACGCTACTGATGTACACTTCGTCCGGCTCGATACCCGCTTCTTCCAATGCCTGAACCGCGCCATAAGAACCGGCGTCGTTGATACTCAGGATGATGTTGAAATCGACCCCGTCCGCAATCAACCGTCTAACTGAGGCGTAGCCATTCTCGCGTGTGCCGCCAAGAAAGCGCCCGACAATGTTCGTATTGGGCGCAACCTCGGTCACACCATCCACCAACCCGTCGGCACGCCGGACAATAGCGGGCAAATCAGGATAATCGAGCACAATGGCGTTGGCTTCCCCATCCAGCATATTGAGGATGATTTCACCACCAGCCCGTCCTGCTTCAACCCCCATCAGGTAATCATCGCCCGCCAGCATCACGCCGCCGTAGCTGCGTTCCGCCGCGTGCAAGAACACCATCGGCATTCCCGCTTCCTGTGCTGAAGTCAGTGGGTTGACCAGCAGTTGCGGGTCTAGCGGACAAATGATCAGCGCCCGTGCGCCGTCGGTGCGGGCGCGTTCGAGCAGCGTCACCTGACGATAGGGATCGGTATCACTGTCATAGACGCGGTATGCCAGCCCATATTGCGTGGCAATATCGCTCATTTCCCGCGCCTGTGTCGCGTGGTATTCGCTGCTTTGGTTGCAGGCGATATAGGCGATAAAGCCGTTCTGCCCCAGAGCCTCACGCGCCCGCGCAATTTCCGCGCTGGTTGGCACTGCATCGCTGCTGGTTCCCTCTTCCCCTGCAAGCACGGTGGGCGGTGTGCGTCCCGACGACTGATTCTGTGTCAGCGCGAAGGCGGCAACGGCAATCGCAACGACGATAACAGCCGCGACTCCAATCCAGAGGAACGGAACTTTACGCTTGCTGGCTTCCTGCTTAATCTTCGGCGTCGCAATCGTTGGGGTCGAACTGGTGCTGTCAGGTTGCACCGCAGGGTAGCTGGCGGTGCTGGTCAGTCTGCGTCCCAGCGCTAAATTGAGCGTATCCGCCATCGCGTCCGCACTTGGATACCGATCCGCCGGATTCTTTTGCAGCGCCGTCATCACCACCAGTTCCACGCTTGGCGGAATCTCCGGGTTAAGTTCACTCGGTGGTCGCGGATTCTTCTCAAGATGCTGGTAGATGACCGACACCATATTCGTGTCTGAAGATTCAAACGGTGGATGACCCACCAGCATGTGATAGAGGATCACACCAAGACTGTAAATGTCGCTGCGATGATCCACCGACTCACCGCGCAACTGCTCCGGCGACATATAAACAGGGGTGCCGACGATATTGCCGCTCTTGGTCAATTCCAGCGAATTCTCGATCAGCTTGGCAAGACCGAAATCGGTCAGATAAGCGTTGCCCGTATCGTCAAGCAAAATATTGCTCGGCTTCAGGTCACGATGGATCACGCCCTTGCTGTGGGCATATGCCAATCCACGCGCCAACTGCGTAAAAATGTCGGCGGTGCGATCCAGATTGAGCGGACCCGCCCGCAGTAAATCCGTCAGCGACCCGCCGCGCAGCAGGCGCATGGCGAGATAGGCGACCTCATTGTTAATGATCCCGTAATCATAAATCGGCAAAATGTGGATATGTTCCAGCGAAGCAATGACGTTTGCTTCCTGCTCGAAACGGCGACGGAATTCGTTATCTTCACCAAGACTGGGATCAAGCGTAATTATTTTGAGCGCAACCGAGCGATTGACGGATGGTTGGTGGGCGCGATAAACCGTCGCCATGCCGCCACGCCCAATCCGTTCCTGTACCACAAAATTCTCAACAGTTTTTCCAAGAAATTGGTCGGTGTGCATAGAAAAGAGTGTCCAGAGCTAGGTGCATAATTCTTACAATTCTAACACTTTGCACTCATCATAACACTGAAATCGTTGGTTAACCGTTGGTTTCCCGCACAGGACGAATGGCTGGCTTTCGTTTATAATGAACCATGCACGTCTAAACAGGACAAGGAATAGTCACACGATGATGCGTTTGGTACGACTTTTAACGTGGGTATTGCTGCTCACGATCATGATGGTAGGAAGTGCGGCGCTGGCGCAAACTGATAGCACGCCTGCCGCCCCTGAATACCCGCCATCCTATCAATTGACCGGCATCACCCATATCTATCAAGATTGGAATAACTGCGGACCCGCCACGCTGACAATGGGGCTTTCGTTCTATGGATACCCGACCACCGATCAGCATGTGGCAGCCAACTGGCTAAAACCCAACTACGAGGACAAAAACGTCAGCCCGTGGCAGATGGTCGAATACGTCAACACGCAGCTTGACGGCAGCATTCGCGCGATTCTGCGGCAGGGCGGCACATTGGAGTTGCTCAAGGTGTTGATCTCCAACGAATTCGCCGTGCTCATCGAGGCAGGCTACGATCCGCCGGGGCGCAATCTTGGCTGGATGGGACATTATCTGCTCATGTCGGGCTACGACGATGCCCAGCAGGTGTTCATCACACAGGATAGCTACGACGGTCCCAATCTGGAATACACCTACGACCACATTGACGAATACTGGCGGCATTTCAACCGCGTCTACATCGTCCTCTACACGCCAGATCGTGAAGACGAGTTGATGACGCTGTTGGGCAGTGACGCCGATGAACAGCAGAACTGGGTCAACGCGCTCGAACGGGCACGGGCAGAAACCATCGCCGATCAAACCGACCCCTTCAACTGGTTCAACATGGGCACGAATTTCGCAGGACTTGGCATGTACGAAGAAGCCGCTACCGCCTATGATCAGGCGCGGAACATCGGGCTGCCGTGGCGCATGAACTGGTATCAGTTCGGCATGTTCGAGACGTATCTAAACGTGGGACGTTATCAGGACGTGATCGCGCTGGCGCAGGCGAACCTGAACGACGGCGGCGGGCATTACGTCGAAGAGACGTTCTACTACGGTGGTCTTGCGCGTGAGGCGATGGGTGAAACCGCCCGTGCGCTTGAGAACCTGAATCAAGCCGTCTTTTTCAACCCGAACTTCACCCCCGCAATCGAAGCGCGTGAGGCATTGCAGGGCGCGTAACGCCATTGGCGGGACGAACAAATGCGGATTTACAGGTAAAGGTGAAGATCACCTCACCCCCGTCTCGCTCCGCTCGCCTCCCCCTCTCCACGAAGTGGAGAGG
>DATGQJ010000071.1:0-2164 GCA_035304265.1 Oceanobacillus sp. | reverse complement strand
CTGCCGCCAAGTTGATCGCCCGCGAAGCGATAATCCACGCCATTTGCACTCAAGAATTCGTCCAGTTCCCGCTTGTTGAAGTGTGGAACGTATTTGCTGTAGGGGGCGCTGCGCACGTCGAGCAGCACGTCGATGTTGTGCATTCGCAGTAGATGCAAGAAGTCTTCAGCAGTGAGGTCGCTGTGACCGATGGTGTAGAGCGTGAAGAAATACGCGGCGGTATAGCGTTCCAGCCACAATGCCAGCACGTCTTCCAGCGGCGTTTCGGTCTGCTCGGCGATGCGTCCCGCGCGTTCAAGCAGCTTATCGTTCAGTTCAAGTGTGATTTTCCGGGTCATCGTCATTCCGTGTAGGTGTTCTCGCTGCATATTGTAAAACGCTGAAAGCTTCTCGCCAATCAGGTGAGAAAACGCTCTACACCGCTATTAGAGATTACGAAGCGCACAAGTGAGTGCGCTGGAAAAGGAGC
Organism: Oceanobacillus sp.; assembly: GCA_035304265.1. Lineage (GTDB taxonomy): Bacteria > Chloroflexota > Anaerolineae > Aggregatilineales > Phototrophicaceae > Flexifilum. The sequence goes on along the minus strand of DATGQJ010000071.1, from coordinate 1,695 downwards.
ACAGGATCATGAAGTTCGTTCGCAGGGGATTACCCGTTTTGTTGGGCGTCGTCACCGTGTTGCTCAGTTTGCACACCGGTTCGCTTGAGGCGCGTCCGATTGATGCCATCAGTGGGACGTGGGACATGGTTCACGACGATTGGCAGGGAACGTTGTACATCTATCCACCCGATCAGCGTCACACGGCGGTGGGGCATTGTACATATTCCTATTATGTACTCTCTGGAACTTATACCGACAGCAATGGGGCTGTCCATACCGTTTCGGGAACGCTTGGCGGGCTTGACCACTACAGTCAAACCGGAAACGCATGTCCCAGAAGCGATCACATGGTTCAGTTGACGATTCGATTTCCGGGGAATCCTCAGCGATTTGTTGGCTATCTGTTCACGCACAACGAGCGCACGCTTGCCGGATATACGTGGTGGCAGGGCACCACGTTCGGCTGGTACGCTCGCAAGCGCTAAACATACGGGACAGGGTGCGCCCTGTCCCGTGTTCGAGTAGATTAGTACCCCTGCTTTTCCGTCAGGACAGCAGGGTTGACCACGTTGTTGTACTCGCCTTTGAGCAGCGCATCGACCACCAGTTTTGCCGCGTCAACCGCCACGACGATCTGCGCGTCGTCGGTGCTGGCGGCGAGATGGGGGGTATGCACCACGCCGGGAAGGTTGATCAGTGGGTTGTCAGGCTGCGGCGGTTCTTCCGCGAACACGTCCAGTGCCGCGCCCGCCACCTGACCACTCTTGATCGCTTCCGCCAGATCAGCTTCGTTGATCAACGCGCCGCGTGCCGCGTCGATGATGCGGACGCCTTTCTTCATCTTGGCGATGCTGTCCTTGTTGATCATGTCGCGGGTTTCGTCGGTGAGCAGGGCATGAAGCGTGATGAAATCGCTGCGGCGGTAAAGCTCGTCGAGGCTGACGAGTTCGACGCCCAACTCAGCGGCGATGTCCGCCGGAATGTAGGGGTCGAAGGCGATCACCGTCATCTCGAATGCCAGCGCCCGTTTTGCCACAGCCCGCCCTATGCGCCCGAAGCCAACCACACCGAGCGTCTTGCCGCGTAGCTCCACGCCCATAAACGACTTGCGATCCCATTTTCCGGCGCTGAGGGTAGCGTGTGCCTGTGGGATGTGCCGCGCCAGCGCCAGCATCAAGCCGAAGGTATGTTCGGCGGTAGAGATGGTGTTGCCATCAGGGGTATTCATCACGACGATGCCGCGATTGGTCGCTTCGGGAATGTCCACGTTATCCACGCCGACACCCGCGCGGGCAATCGCCTTGAGTTTGGTGGCAGCGGCAAGCACTTCGGCGTCGATCTTGCTGGCGCTGCGAATCACCAGCGCGTCGGCTTCAGGGACGGCAGCCAGCAGTTCGGCGCGGGACATCTGCCCCGGCGCGGTGTAGGTGATGCTGTCGCCTGCCTGCTTGAGCACCTCGACGGCTGAAGGATGAACGCTGTCCGGTACGAGAACGTGATAGGTCATACTGTGAGAACTCCTTGTAGCAAGCGTAGGGGCGACTCACGAGTCGCCCCTACATTGAAATCTTCGCGGGTCTAGTTGATGGTCGCTAAAAATTCGTCCAAGCCCGACAGCACTTCTTCGAGCGTGCCGAGGCTCATATCGCCCATGTGCGCAATGCGGAAGGTCTTGCCCTTGATCTTGCCGTAGCCCTTGTCCATCGAAAAGCC
>DATGQJ010000070.1:0-5299 GCA_035304265.1 Oceanobacillus sp. | reverse complement strand
TACGGTTGCCTCATCCAGATCGAGCGTGATGTGGGCAAAACGCCGCCCCAACGCGCGTACCTGATTATCGGTGTCTTCGCGCCCCGGCGTGCGATCCGCCCCCACAATATCGGCTCCGGCTTCTGCAAGCGCCACAGCCATTGCCTGACCCAGACCGCGCCCCGCCCCCGTGACCAGTGCCACCTTCCCATCAAGGCGAAATGAATCGAGAATGCTCACGAACGTATCCTTATGGTATGCAAGGTTTAAACTCCGTTTTGATCTGTAAAACCGCCCATCAGGTCACAAAATCTCAAAGTAACGACGACATCGGAACGGCATCCATATCGGCGAAGGTCTGGTTTTCGCCCGCCATCGCCCAGATGAACGCATAGTTGCCGGTTCCCATGCCGGAATGAATCGACCAGCTTGGCGAGATCACCGCCTGTTCGTTCCGCACCACCAGATGCCGCGTCTCGTTCGGTTCCCCCATTAAATGAAAGACCACGTTATCGCCCTGAATGTCGAAATAAAAATAGACTTCCATGCGGCGGGCATGAGTGTGCGCAGGCATGGTATTCCACATATTGTTGGGTTCCAGCAGCGTCATCCCAAGCACCAACTGGCAGCTTTGCACCCCATCGGGATGAATGTACTTGTAAATGGTGCGCTCATTGGAATTGCTAATGCTGCCTAGATGCGCAGGTTCAGCGCTGCTGATCGGGATATGAGTTGTCGGGCAAGTCGCGTGAGCGGGTGTACTGGTGAAATAAAAGTGCGCAGGATTATTTGGCGTATCACTGGCAAACTGTACGTCTCTCGCGCCTCTACCAACGTACAATCCATCCAGCTTAGACATCGGGTAAGCGGTGCCATCTACCGTCACCGTGCCGCCCCCGCCCACGTTCACAATGCCGATTTCACGCCGTTCGAGAAAGTAGTCCGCCGCAATCGCTTTGGGATCAGCCTCCAGTTTCAATGACTGGCTCACCGGGCAAGCGCCACCGATGATGATCCGGTCAATGTGGCTGTAGACCATATTGAGTTTATCGCTGTCAAACAGCCGGGGGATGAGAAACTCCTCGCGTAGTTGCGCTGTCGTAAAATGCTTCACCTTTTCCGGGTGAGAGGGATACCGCATTTCCATGATGACATTCGCTCCTCAAAGTTCCAGTAAATAAAGCTGCACCCGACCCCCGTGATCAGACGCATAGAGAATGCGGCTGCCATCCCAATCCCACGTCGGATGGCAGTGACTACTCTGCGTGTGCCAACTGGTATGGTGGGTGCAGAGCGTTTCGATGCTGGCTTGCTCGCCGCTGATGTCGATCAGCACAAGATTATCCACATCATCACCCACCAGCACGGTGTTGTCGGGGTTCGCGTGGTAATGATTGCAGTAGTACGGTAAATCAATTTTTCGGACGAGGCTACCGTCTCGCGCCATCAACCCCACGAACGGGATCATCGTGTTTTCGTTGACGGCGACTTCTTTCACCACCGCCTGCGTCCGGTCAGATGTGATCGTGCCGTCGTGACCGGGACCGCGATTGTCGAAGAAGACGTAGCCATCCTGCGTCCAGAATTCGTGTCCAATCGAATCGTTCTCGTCCTGACGATAGCAAGGTCTCGCTTCGCGTGAGACGAAATCCAGAAACCAGATGCGCTGTGTTACCAGATTCCAGGGTCCTTCATGGCAGAACATCCCCAGCGTCGAATCATCGGGCGAAAACTGGAAATGCCCTACCTGATGCGTGTCTTTGAATACATCAAACCAGCCCGATCCGTCGATGTAGGCAAGCGTGATCCGCCCATCCTTAATCGCGTAATAGCGTTCCTTGAAGCCGGAATAGTTCGCCCCGTGATAGTGAATCGGTAAGCGTGTATCCTCATTCCGGCAAAAGGCGACATACTGACGATTGGCGGCAATCGACGGCACGCTGGCGATTTTATACCCCCCACTACCTTCGTAGACGACAGTGGTTTTGCCCGTCTGGGTATCAAGCACCTTTACCATGTCGTCGCTGGTGGAGTAGGAGATGAGTTGTCCGTCCGGCGTTTTCGAGATGGCGTGAGCGCCCCGCACCACATCGTCGCTGATCTGCTCGATTTCGCCCGTATCCAGATTCATGCGGAAAATGCTGTATTTCGGGTCTTCGTGCGGCGCTTTGTCCTCGCCAGAGGCGCGATCTGACTGAAAGATGATCTCGTTCTTTCCCCGAACGAACGAGTTTTCGGTGAAATACATATGGACGTTGTTACCTGTGGAAGTCAGGCGTTTGATAGTACGTCCGGTTTTCTCGTCGGTGAACGTCTCGATCTCGGACGCCCACTTTTTGCCTGTCATGGTCAGCCCTTTACCGGAGTGATGCGCAGGGTAAATTCCGTGCCGTTGATGGTTGCCGAAATACGCTTAAGAATGCCCTGTCGTTCGTTTTCCCTGCTTTCCTTTTCCAGATGCTCCACCGCAAAATCAGCCCCATCTGCCTGTACGGTGATGGCTGTTTGCTTGCCCGAAATCGTCACCGTATCGCCACTGACGACGACCTCATCCCACGTCACAAACGCCTCTTCGATGGGTAGCGAATGACCCGCAAACTCGAATTGGTCGTGAATGACCGCTTCACCTGTCGCCGTATTGAGCGATAGGGTGCGCCGTGCAAGTGTCAATTCGGGAAGATTATAAGCCGTGTGGAAATCGACGATGGTGTACTTTTGTCCATGCTGCTCCCTACACTCGACAATAGTGCCATAAAACTGCTTGCTGCCGCCAAATTCCCGTCCGGGCTGCTGCATCTGCCCGCCAATACGCGGAATGTTGTGCGAGTAGGCGTTGGTAAAAATATTGTCGTAACGCTTCTGCCGGAAGTAGTTCTTGTTGTATTTGCCCCGCCCGGCGTCGGGAATCAAGCTCTCCCCGTCGATGTGATAAACGAAACTACCCACGTCTGCGTGGCTATGATGTCCATCGTTGTGTCCTACAGTGACCGCCAGCACAACGGATTTGCCGTTCGCCGAGCCGACGAACTTGACCACACCAACCGTTGGCAGGATGTAATCGCGCAGCGGTGGCTGTTCATACTCCTTGCCATCCCACCAGACCAATTGGCGCAGCATGATCGGCAGCTTTGCCATCGAATAGCTGTGCTCGTCCGGCTTGCCGCCGACCAGCGCCCGTAGTTCGCTCACCCCTGTGCGCTCGGCAAGCCGCTGAACGATGCCCGCCGCGAGGTCAACCGTATCTGGTGTATCGCCAAAGTTCAGATACATCGGCGGTTTCAGCGCCATGCCCACCGGATACGCGGCGATGTCTTTCATGCGATCCGTCGCCAGCAAATCCAGTTCGCCGCCAGTGATTTCGCGCAAAAGCTCGGCAACAGTAACGTAGTACATCAAGCCGTAATTCCAGTAACCCACGCCTTCGATGCTGCCGCCATCGGCTTCAAATCCGGTGGCGATATAGGTTTCAAACCCTTCCAGCACCATCGACAATGCTTCTGCCAGCGTTTGTACATCCTGTTCCAGACGCAGAAACGCCAGCCCGATACTGCCGTTGCACACCCCGTTCCAGTTGAGCGCCCCTTTGAACCACCAGTGATTGCGCCCGTAGGCAAGATACGGCTTGAAGATGTGACGTTCGACTTCCTGCCGGGCACGCTGGCGCACTTCCGGCGCGATGTCGTCACCGACCAGATAGACCGTTTCGGCAACAATCGCGCCTGTCTCCGCCGCAAACAAATCGATACTATCCGACTCTCGCGTGAGCGACGTATGCGCCCCCAATGGCGTAGTGCGCACAATCGGCGGATCGATGTCCCAATAGTTCGGTCCCTGCTCCTCGTGTGCAGGCACAACCCACGAGGTTTCCTCGCAGATCGCCCACAGCAAATCTTCGATGCGGGAAAGCATGGATTGATCGCCCATGATGTATTCGACCAACGCCCGCGTGAGCATGGCGCGGCGTAAAAAGTAGGGATTTTGATAACCGAGGCGCTCGCCTGTGTGCTCGAATTCGCGGTATTTGCTGTAGGTGAGCATCGGGATATTGCTCACGTCCGGCACATTCTTGCGCATCAATTCGAGCATTCGCGGCGTGATCGCCGCCTCGCGTATCTGTTGACGTAAATCCGAGATCGGCGCAGGCGAACGAAGCCAATGCTTGATCTGTTCGATGGAGGGCGGCATTTCAATTTACTCCCTTGAGCGAGAGTTCATCCGCGAAATGGCAGGCAACGCCGTGACCTTCCGGTGTTTCGCGCCATTGCGGGACTTCGTGCTTGCAGATGTCTCTGGCATATAAACAGCGCGTATGGAAGGCGCAGCCCGAAGGCGGATTAGCCGGATTGGGCACGTCCCCCTGCAAAACGATTCGCTCCCGTTTGATGTCAGGGTTGGTGGACGGGACAGCAGACAGTAACGCTTCGGTATAGGGATGTAGTGGGTTGCGGTAGAGCGTCTTTGAATCCGCCAGTTCAACGATCTTGCCCAGATACATCACCGCCACGCGATTGCTGATATGCTGAACCACCGACAAATCGTGCGCGATGAACAGATAGGTCAAGCCCAATTCGTGTTGCAGGTCTTGGAGCAAATTCACCACCTGTGCCTGAACCGATACGTCCAGCGCCGAAACCGGTTCGTCGCACACGATCAGGCTTGGGCGCAGTGCCAGCGCCCGCGCGATGCCGATACGCTGGCGTTGACCGCCGCTGAAGGCATTGGGATAGCGGTTCATGTGTTCCGGGCGCAAGCCAACCTTTCGCAGCAAATCCGCCACTTCATCTTTCAAATCGTTGGTGGATTTGCGGGTGTGGATCACCAGCGGTTCCGCCACGATGTCCAGCACCGTCATGCGCGGGTTGAGCGACGAATACGGGTCTTGAAAAATCATCTGGATTTCGCGGCGGTAAGCCCGCAGATCACTCGACTTGAGTTTCGCAAAGTCGATCACGTGACCATGACTCGTGCCGTTCTGTGAATGGCGCACATGCACCCGCAGTTTGCGAGCATCACCCGTGAGATTTTCATCTTCGTGATACAGAATCTGACCGCTCGTGGGGACGTAAGCCCGCACGATACAGCGCCCTACCGTCGTCTTGCCGCAGCCGCTTTCCCCTACTAGTCCAAGCGTTTCCCCTCGCCAGATGTTGAAATTCACGCCATCGACGGCGCGGACGTTGCCAACCACCTGTTTGAAAAATCCACGCCTGATCGGAAAGTATTTTTTCAGGTCTTTAACTTCCAACAGAAGATTAGTCATGGTCAATCCATTTCCGCGTACAGCGTGCAGCGCACCATGTGCCCCGGCTCGACTTCGACG
>DATGQJ010000069.1:0-4500 GCA_035304265.1 Oceanobacillus sp. | reverse complement strand
TGCGGAATGGGATTTCCAGAGAGCTTGTCTTCCACATTGAACAGGATGTCCACGCGATGCGTTACTGTGCGCATCGCCCAGATCACGCGGTCCACCATCTCGTGAAATTCATCCCACGTCGCAGAAGGATGAATGTCCACGCGAATGACAGTCTGTGCGTCGTCGTCCCATTGCATGTCGATTGGCATATGTTATCATCCTTGTCAGTAAATTAACTCCCGAAACTATATCACAATTCCCTTTACGAAATCACAATTAATTTCACGATCTGCCCAAACTTGAATACTAGTATTTACCCGTCGCTTACTTACACGAAATGTTGTCCTCTTCAGCAAGTCGTTCTCACTTCAAATATAGGTATACTACTGCCGTAAAGGAATGTGGAATATTCATCAAAATTTCGGCTAAATTTCGGTCAAATAGAGGAAAAGTTTTATGGTAGTCGAATCGCAACCCGCCCGCAGCCTTTTCAAACCCTTCACCGACGAACACGAGATGTTCCGCAAATCGGTTCGCGCCTTCATCGAGAAAGAAATCACGCCGCACGTAGACGAATGGGAAGCCGCCGAACAATGGCCCGCCCACGATGTACTCAAAAAGATGGGCGATCTCGGTTTTCTCGGTCTCAGCTATCCGGCGGAGTACGGCGGCGCAGAAGCCGACATCTGGTTCACCGTCGTGCTGATGGAAGAACTCGGACGCATCCCCTGCGGCGGCGTGCCGATGGGCATCAGCGTTCATACCGATATGTGTACGCCTGCGCTGGCAAAGTATGGTTCACATGAACTGCGCAAGCAGTTTCTTGAACCAGCGATCAAAGGGGAAATGGTCGGCGCAATCGCCGTCACCGAACCCGGCGCTGGATCGGACGTGGCGGGCATCATCACCCGCGCCACGCCCGACGGCGACGACTATGTGATCAACGGCAGCAAGATGTTCATCACCAACGGCGCACAGGCGGATTGGGTCTGCGTACTCGCACGCACTTCCCCACCAGACCGCGAGGACGGACGCGGCTACAAGGGCATGTCGCTGATCATGGTGCCTACGAATACGCCGGGATTCATCGTCAGCAAAAAGTTGAAGAAGCTGGGCAACCACAGCAGCGATACCGCCGTCCTCACCTTCGAGAATGTCCGCGTGCCCCAGTCCTATCGCATCGGCGCAGAAGGCATGGGCTTTTATTTGCAGATGGAACAGTTCCAGCGCGAACGGTTGGTCGCGGCGATCATGGGCGTCAGCGGCATGGAGATGGCAGTACGCCAGACGATTCGCTACTGTCAGGATCGACACACCTTCGGCAAGCCGTTGATCAGCAACCAGTGGATTCAGTTCAAGCTGTGCGAACTCTTAACCGAAATCGAAGCGCTGCGCCAGTTGAATTATTCCTGCGCCGCGCTCATGGAAGCAGACGAAACCTCGCCGGAAACCACCAAAATCGCCTCGATGTGCAAGCTCAAGGTCGGGCGGCTGATGCGCGAGGTTGCCGACACCTGTCTACAGTTCTACGGCGGCATGGGCTACATGGAAGAGACGCCGATCTCACGCTACTTCCGCGATGCGCGGCTCACCTCTATCGGCGGTGGCTCAGATGAAGTCATGCTGGGGATTATCGCCAAGCTGGAGAATATGGAGAAAAGGTAGCAGGCAGGGTACATAGCGCGAGATTTATTGGAGGTTCGATTCACGAATCGCCTGATTGAGTCTATCAATCTTGTACATCAATCGAGACACGATCACCTATGGCCTGATACCAGTGTGCTGTTCCCTCAGGGGTATTTAGCTGAATACATCTTGGAACACCCGGATTTGTTATACGTAGAACCAGTATATCGTGGCGACCAGTTTCTTCCGGTGCAGTGAGTGTAATTGGTATTTGGGTGTAAGCGGTAGATTCGCCAATTTCCAGGAAAAGCACTTGGTTCTCGGTATCAATTGACCTTTGCTCATAATCTACAAACAGTGTTAATGCTATCCGTTCAACATTACTTGTCGGTGGGCTACCAAGATATCCTGTTTTGACATTAAAACCGAAAGCACTTCCTGCGGAGACTGGAAGCGATGGTTCTGGATAACTCCACCACAAGCGTGAGTCGTCAAGGTGAAATCCAAATAAGTAGTAACCGCTGAAGTCGTTTCGCAAAACTGCGGCTGGCGCAGGGGTGAAACTGCGCTCTTTACCAGTTGCGATTGTTTCATCTCCCACTACCAAGCTGATACGCCGAGTCAGACTCATAATATTAGTCATATCGCCATGTTCCGGGATAGTATCAATATTGGGAATGCCGACAACCACCAAGTCGTAAATACCCGATGCCAATGGGGGCAGCATAAATGCAAATAAAGTTGGTTCTTCAGAACGCAAAACAACATCGTGGTAAGGCATGTCACTGTCAGTCTCACCAATATTGATTTGCTCCTCATCTAAAAGTGCTAAAAAACGAACGTCCAATTCATCAGTTTGATCACTGAAATAGTAAACACCAAAGTCGATAGTAATAGATGTACCCGCCTCAATACCAAAAGTTTCAGGTCCTATTGGATATACGCCTCGTGGCGCAAGATACGCGCCGAAACCACTCCTCAAGCCAACTAACGCTGCGGTTTCTCTTAAGTTCTGTGCAATTTGATTTTCGTCTCTGAGTACATAACTTTCAGTCAATTCATAATTGGGACAAAGGTGATTCGATGAAAATGATATGGATTGCACACTTCGGAGGGAAGTAAGACCTGCATCCACGACCAATAAAACGAACAGGCATATGGACAAACCAGATATACGAATGCTCATTTAGAACCTCAATTCGATATGGAGAATTTAAGGAGAAGGGCAGCACAAGTTTGCTTGTTAGATAAACGAATGACTAGCTACCAAAGCAACTGTATTGCTGGTAGACATCTGTACCGCCTGCAAAGTTCGTATACGTGCCTGTGGTGTCCGTAAAAGTGTGCCATGTATCTGTGTCAACGTAATTGGCTGTTCCGCTCCAGTTGTATGCAGCGCAACCACTTCCACCACCCTTCGGTCCTGCGGTAGCTTTGTCGTTTGCTGTAGCAGTCACCTTACAGGTCGCCCCAGTCGAACCATGATTCACACCGCCGATTATATGCTGTGTGACATTAGCACAAATGCTAAATTGAACAATCGTGTTTGCGTTAAGGTATGAATCAGCCCATCCGTTAATGTTCCATGGCACGAATTGGGCAGTTGCAATGCCAACATAGAGATTGTGCCAGGTCTGCAACGGTTGCACCATCCCTCCATCGCCCGCAAACTGCACAGTATCTATCGGGGTAGGGTTTGAAGTTCGACAAGGATCAAATTGACGAACAACTCCATCTGATCCAACGACAATGCCACTCTGGAATACTGCGGAACGTCCTGTCGGTGTACTTGCTGTATTCCCGCAAGGTGATGATAGATATGTTTCCTATTGTGCGACAACAATGTTAGGAGACAATGCTAGAAGAAAACTGAAAAAAAGTAAGGCAGTAGTGAAGGCTGTTTTAGTCATAGATTTTGCTCCTTGAAAATTGAGCAAACAACATACTAATACCCTTCTCCATCTGCCATTGTACAACTAGATAAATATGAATACATCATCATTCTAACGATCTATTAATGCTGAGTAAGTAATGAATATAGGCAACGCCCGCTATGCAGATACGGACATAAATGGTAACTTATCTGAAATTTATGGCGTTTCATCAATGAGTAGCTTATTATGTTGCCCCGCCTGAAACATCTTCTGCGCCGTCCGGTTCGCACGCTTCCCAGCCTGAGCGCATATGAACGCTGGGCGGTGAGCTACCCACCACACGCGCACAACGCGCTGATGGAACTGGAACAGGCGACCATGTTGAACCTGCTTCCGTCACTCGCAGGGCTGGCGATTCTCGATCTCGCCTGCGGAACCGGACGTTACGCGCTGCTGGCACGCGAACGCGGCGCAAATCTGGTTGTCGGTGCGGACAACAGCGCCGCGATGCTGAATGCCGCGCCATCGTCCTTCAATCGGGCGCAGGCGACCACCGAAGCAATCCCGCTTGCGTCAAATTCGATGGATGGGGTGCTTTGTGGATTGGCGTTGGGGCACTTGCCGCAAATCGAACTGTCGATTCGGGAAATCGGGCGTATCCTCAAGTCGGGGGGCTGGGCGTTGATCAGCGACGTACATCCGGCAGTAGTGCGCAAAGGGGCACAGCGCACTTTTACCGCGCCGGATGGCAAAGTCTACGCCGTCGAACATTACCTGCATCAAGCAGAAGATTATGCCCGTGCTGCACAGCAGGCAGGACTGGTTGTGGATGTAATACAAGAACCCGTCCTGCCGAATTCAAGCGATCCGGTGGTGCTGGTTCTACGGCTTGCAAAAAGATGATGTATCGTCCTCGCCGATGATTCCCTTCAAACTGCGCACCAGTGACAGAGAGCGTATTGCACTCTCTTGGAAGCGCCCCCCTGTTCCACCATGAACAGGGGGTTCTCTTCATCTTCTG
>DATGQJ010000068.1:0-6822 GCA_035304265.1 Oceanobacillus sp. | reverse complement strand
GCGTTGGGATTGTCGATGCGGAAGCCGCCACCCATCAGACTGTCCACATAGTCGATGGTCGAGCCTTGCAGATACATCAGGCTGGTGGGATCGATGACCAGTTTCACGCCTTCGGTTTCCACTACCGCGTCGAAATCGCGCGGTGCTTGCTCGAACGCCATGCCGTACTGCAACCCGGAACAGCCGCCCCCCGAAACGAACACGCGCAGCGCGTAGCCGGGGATATTGCGCTGTTCAAGCAGCGTGCGGATGGTATTCAATGCCGCAGGGGTGACATTAATTACCTGTTCAGCCTCAAAAGTTTCCATTTCCAGTGGCTCGTTTACAGCCATTCCGATTTACCTTTCTTAAATACACACTTTGAGCGATTCTAACATGTGTTCAGTGAAGCGTCAATTAAATAGACGCAGATAAGCAATATTACTCTGCTGTCACCGGAATCAGGTAGGAACAGGTTTCATCGCCTGTACCCACGTGGCTCAGTCGTCTCGGTACCACGCCCAGAAGCGATGCGACCAACCGCATATCCATGTCGCACAGTGGCGACTTGTTTTCTGCAATCGTATGGTAGGGGCAGTTGCAGGTATGCAGCACGTAGCCATCGGCGGATTGCTCCCACGTCGCTTCGTACCCATGTTGGCTCAGGTAATCGACCACAACGTTGAGCTTTTCCGGCATTGGCAGTTCGGGAACTCCCGCTTCGCCCGCCATTTGCTGGGCTACGCCTTCCAGAATGACGTTTACACCTTCGGGCGGCAGACGATTTTGTATCTCTTGCAACAGCACTTGTGCGAGACGCTGGTAGTTATTGGGAAACGATGCATGGGCTTTGTCGGTCAGCGCGTAGACGTGCTGCGGTCTGCCGGGGCTGTTGCGGCGGCGTTGTTCTGGCGAGGTGATGAGGTTTTCTTCCTGAAGGATATTCAGGTGGTGGCGCACAGTAACCGATGTAATGTCATCGCCGCGCTGAAGGCGTAAATCGCTGACAATATCGTCTACCGTCGCCTGACCGCGCTTCCTCAGAATTTCGAGAATATGGCGGCGTGTCTCCTGCATGGTTGAATTCTTCTCATCTCCATCTTCTAAAAGTTTATCATTTTGCCTGTCATAGGTCAATTCGCGTTGACGGCTTTCTCCCGTTATGTTACGATGAGTGTCCGCATTACTTCCCATTTTTCAGGAGTCATCTCCCTTGCGTGATTGTGTCGCCTTTCAGGGAATTCATGGCGCTTATTCGGAGCAGGCACTACGGCAGCATTACGGCGATACTGTCGATGTCTTTCCTTGCCCTGATCTGAGCAACCTGTTCGAAACGATTCAATCCGGACAGGTGAAATATGCCATGCTGCCCGTCGAGAATGCTCTGGCGGGCGCGGTCAGTATGGCGTATGAACTGCTTATGGACTCCGACCTGCGTATTCAGGCGGAAGTGATTTTGCACGTGCATCATAATCTGATGGCTCCGAAGGGAACAAAGCTAGAAGAAATCAAGCAGGTGCGTTCCCATCCTCAGGCGTTGGCGCAGTGTGATAAGTTCCTGCGGCGCTACAACATCACGCCTGTGCCGTGGTACGATACGGCGGGTTCTGCACAGGACTTGGCAGCAAACCCAGAGCCGAACACGGGCGCAATTGCCAGCGAACTCGCGGCAAAATTGTATGGGCTAGATATACTGGCAACCGAAATTGAGGATTTACCCTTCAATTTCACACGTTTCTTCGTGCTGGGGCATGACGATCCGCCGCGCGGCGAGTTCAACAAAACGTCGATTGTCTTTGCAACGCGCAACCGTCCGGCGGCGCTTTACGAATGCCTTGGCGAATTTGCGGAGCGCGGACTAAACTTGACGAAGATCGAATCGCGTCCACGCCGCAACCGCCCCTGGGAACCGATCTTCTTTCTGGATTTCGAGGGGCACTGGCAAGATCCGCAGTGTCAGGAAGCGCTGGCGCGGTTGTTGCAGCGTGCGTCCTTTGTCAAAATGCTTGGCTCTTATCCCGCCGTTAAAACGCAATCGGTTGGTATCTGACGAGGTGAAAAATGCAGAAGCTCGATGTCGCTGTCCTCGGCGCAACAGGCGCAGTAGGTCAACGGTTCATTCAATTGTTGGAGAATCACCCTTGGTTCACCGTGACTGAACTCGTCGGTTCCGAGCGCAGCGCAGGACGACGTTACGGCGAAGCCGTGCGCTGGGTGCTGGATGGTGAGCCGCCGGAGTCGGTGGTTGATCTCCCTGTGAAGCCGCTGGATGCCGCGCTCGACTCGCCGCTGGTGTTCTCGGCGCTGCCCAAGGACGCCGCAGACCCGCGCGAAGTGGAACTTGCGGCTGCCGGGCACATCGTTTGCACCAACGCCTCGGTCAACCGCATGATCGAAGATGTGCCGCTGCTGCTGCCGGAAGTCAATGCCGATCACGTCGGGCTTATCGACGTGCAGCGCCAGAAACGCGGCTGGAGCGGCGCTTTGGTTGCCAATTCCAACTGTACGGCAATGCCTGTGGTGATGGCGCTTGCGCCGCTGCGCCGTTTTGGAATTAAGAAGCTGCTCGTCGTCAGCCAGCAGGCGACCAGCGGCGCGGGTTATCCGGGTGTTCCGTCGCTCGATATTCTCGACAACGTTGTGCCTTACGTCGGCGGTGAAGAAGAAAACAAAGTCGAGACGGAAACCCTGAGGATGCTGGGCAATTTCGACGGTGAGCGCGTTCAATGGTTAGATAGCATCGCCAGCGCTTCTTGCACCCGTGTCGCGGTGGTTGATGGGCATCTGGTTAATGTCTCGGTTGAGTTGGAAGAAAAGCCGACGCTTGACGACATCATCGACGCTTGGGAAACCTTCAGAGGACCGGAGCCTGTGCCCACGCTGCCAAGCGCACCCGCGCAGCCTGCTCAATATCTCACGCAGCCGGATCGCCCGCAGCCGCGCCGTGATCGTAATCTTGGCGGCGGCATGACGACTTCGATTGGACGGCTGCGTCCATGCCCAATTCTCGGCTACAAGTTCGTCGCGCTTTCTCACAATACCATTCGCGGTGCGGCAGGATGCAGCATCCTCAACGCTGAATTGCTGGCGGTACAGGGCTACATTCCCGACTTTCAACCGCAGATCGCCGAAGTCGCCCACTGAGCGACGATAGTACGTCATCGGTGTTGTATTCAGTGGAGAACGCGGTTTCGGAGGAGATTAAATGAAGGTTTTTATCGCTGGAATCGATGGCTATTTGGGCTGGGGACTTGCGCAGTATCTGGCGGCGCGGGGTCACGAAATTGCTGGTACAGATAGGTTTTTGCGCCGTCAGTGGGTCGAAGAAGTAGGAAGCCACAGCGCGATCCCGATCTACTCGATTGAGGAACGGCTTCAGGCATTCCAAGAACGCTACGGCAAACAAATCGACTTCCGCGAAGGTGACTTGCTCGATTACGAATTCCTGCGTGGTTTTCTGGCAGATTTCCAGCCGGACGCGATTGTGCATCTCGGTGAGGTGCCTTCCGCGCCGTATTCAATGATCGATCAGAAGCATTCGGTCTTTACGCAGCAGAACAATGTAATCGGCAGCCTGAACGTGTTGTGGGCGATGAAAGAGGTCTGCCCGGATGCACATCTGGTCAAGCTTGGCACGATGGGCGAATATGGGACGCCCAATCTGGACATTCCAGAAGGTTTCTTCGAGATTGAGTATCGCGGGCGCAAAGACGTGCTGCCATTCCCGCGTCAGGCGAACAGCTTTTACCACCTCACCAAAGTTCACGATACCCACAACACCATGTTCGCCTGCAAAACGTGGGGGCTTTCCGCCACCGACATCATGCAGGGCGTGGTCTTCGGTACACAGATCGACGAAATGGGCGACGATCCGCGCCTACGCAGCCGCCTCGATTTCGACCAATGCTTCGGCACGGCGATCAACCGTTTCGCATGTCAGGCTGTGATTGGTCATCCCTTGACGCTTTACGGCGCAGGCGGGCAAACGCGCGGTTTTCTGCCCATGCGCGACTCGATGCAGTGCCTGACGCTTGCCATCGAAAATCCGCCGAAACCGGGCGAATACCGCGTGTTCAACCAGTTTGAAGAATGCTACACGATTGAAGAACTGGCGTATAAAGTCCGTGAAGCCGCCGAAGACGTGGGCTTGGACGTGGAAATTCACCACTACGACAACCCGCGCACCGAACACGACCATCACTACTACAATCCGGATCGACAGCATTTGATTGATCTCGGCTACCAGCCAACGCACGATGTTGTGGCGGAAATTCGCATCATGCTCAACGACCTGCTGCCACACAAACAGCGCATTCTGGAAAAGCGCGACATCCTTGTGCCGGATATTCGCTGGGATGGCGATCATCGCCGCTCGCATCGTATCGATGAGCCGGTTACGTCCGCGTAGCGAGGTCTTTGCTTTTGCTTGCTTACAGGCGCGGACGGAAGTTCGCGCCTTTCATTTACGCTCATGGAGTAAACAATGGTGCAGTTTTTGAAGTTGCAAGAGCTTTCGCCTGACCAGTTGGCGCGGATCATGCGCCGCTCCGAGAAAGACATCCGCGATTTGTTTCCGCTGGCGCAGGAAGTCATTGACCGGGTGCGCGAAGACGGCGATTCCGCCGTTGTCGAATACGCCCGCCGTTTCGATGCGTCCAATTTTGAAGCATCGATGCTCCGCGCTACGCCCGCTGATTTTGAAACGGCACGTCAATCCTTGAGCACCGAAGTCATCGATGCGATCCGTCAGGCGCACGAGAACATTTACCGCTTTCACAGTGAGCAGATGCCGGAGCCGATGTGGTTCACCGAAGTTCAACCCGGCATTATGGCGGGAGAAAAGGTTACGCCCGTCGCCAGCGCCGGATTGTACGTGCCGCGCGGCAAAGGGGCGTTTCCGTCTGTGATGCTCATGCTGGCGACTCCGGCAAAAGTGGCGGGTGTTCCGCGCATTGTTGTGGTCACACCGCCGACGCCCGAAGGCAAGCCTGATGCTGCATCGCTGGTCGCCGCCGAAATCTGCGGGGTTGATGAAGTGTACGTGGTTGGTGGAATGCAGGCAATCGCCGCGCTTGCGTTTGGCACAGAGACGATACCCAAAGTGGCAAAAATCGTCGGTCCCGGCAGCAGCTACGTGACGGCGGCGAAGCGCTTACTCTACGGAGTGGTCGATGTCGGGTTGCCTGCGGGTCCCAGTGAGTCGATTATCCTCACCGACGAACACGTCGATCCGCGTTTGGCAGCGCTCGATTTATTGGTCGAAGCCGAACACGGACCCGAATCGGCGGCGATACTGGTAACACACAGCCGCGAAGTTGCCGAGAAGGCGCTTGAAATCCTGCCGGAATACATCCGTGAGCTTCCCGAATGGCGACGCGATTTTGTCGAAAACGTGCTCTCGAATTACGGCGGTGTGCTGCTCACCGAATCGCTCGACCAATCCATCCAGTTCGTGAACGATTACGCGCCCGAACATTTAGAGGTGCTGACCGCCGAGCCATTTGTGACGCTGCAAAAAATCCGCAACGCGGGCGAAATCCTGCTCGGCTCGTACACGCCGATTCCAACTGCCAATTACTGCCTCGGTTTGAACGCGATTTTGCCCACCGGCGGGTTCGCCCGTAGTTTTTCGTCTGTCAGCGTGTGGGATTTTCTGAAGCGAAGTGGGGTTGGTTATCTGTCGCAGGAAGGCTACAATCGCTTGCAGGGAATCACCGCAACCCTCGCAGATTACGAGGATTTTCCCGCACATGCGCTTGCCATCCGCAAACGGAATGCCATTTTGGGCTTATGAGCGTCTTACAACTCATCCAGCAGCTTCAATTTCAGGATAAGAGCGCAGCAGAAGACATGCTGCTGCGCTTTCTGCGCGAATCGTTTCCGCTGGACGTGGTGACAGTCAACCTGCGCCCGCTGGTGGTTTCGCTCAATTCGTTCAACGGCTTCATGATTCTGCGTGATGGTCGGCGATTGTTCTTCAAAACCCACACCGAAGCCGATGGCGTGATCGCCGAATACTACAACGCCGGGCAGCTTGCCGAGGCAGGTTATCCGGTCTTACAGCCTGTCTATAGCTCCACTGAGGCGGGCAAGCAGCTTCTGGTCTACGAAGTTATTGATGATCCATCGGTTTTCGATCTGGCGTGGGCGATTGAAACCGGACAAAGTGAACTGTTGCTCAAACTCACTCGTGCCCAACATGCCGCCGACGATCAACTGCTGGAAATCTACCGTAATACGCTGGCGTGGCAGTCTGCCGAAACCGCCGCATCCGCGCCCATCCACCAGTTGTTTTATCACCGGATCACAGGCGGGCGATTGGCACGCTTTTACGATGATACGCAAATCACGTTGCCCGATGGCACAATTTCCATGAAGGCTGTCCGCTCGGCACGCTGGGTTATCAACGGACAGCACTATGACCGTACATTGAATGATCTGATTTCCGCTGCAATGTATCTGCTCCAGCCGTCGCAGTCAGGACCTTCTATCGTCGGGCATGGCGACGCCCACAACGGCAACGTGTTCTACCGCGCTCAAACCAACTCGCTGCTGTATTTCGATCCGGCGTTTGCAGGTCGGCATCATCCGCTGCTGGATTTGACCAAGCCGTTATTCCACAACGTTTTCGCCATGTGGATGTATTTCCCGCGCGAAAAAGCCGACTGTACACAGGCGCTTCTCCGCCGTGAGGATGATGTATGGCACGTCGAACACGATTACGCCATTCATCCGGTACGCGAGATGTTCCTGGAGAGCAAAATCGAGCGCGTATTGATCCCGATACTGTGTGAGCTTCAGGCGAAGGGATGGCTGCGCGAAGACTGGCGAGCGTATCTCAAA
>DATGQJ010000067.1:0-3157 GCA_035304265.1 Oceanobacillus sp. | reverse complement strand
ATGCCCTGTGCTGCCTCGCTTGCAAAGCCACGATTCCAGTATTCGGATGCGATTTCATAGCCGATCTCGACGGTTCCGGTTTCATCGGGTTGACCTTTGAAACCGCCGTTGCCGACGAGGACGCGCTCTTTCGGATAGAGGAATAGGTATCCGCCCCAGATGGTTTGGGGTGGCGTTGCATCATCAGGGAGTGAAAACGCTTCGGGAAAGTGGGGCCAGCTTTCGGGGATTGCGACCTGTAACAGCGCTCCCAGTTCGCTTTTTCCACGCAAGAATGCCGCAATGTGCGTTGGCTCACAGGGGATCAGTTGAAGGTGGTTGGTTTCAATCATAGGGGTAGCCTTTGATAGGGCAAGGGCGCAAATCGTATATCCCTTGCCCTGTTGTCGAATCATTCCTGTTCCAGCAGGCGGGAGAGATCGGCGGCTTGATCTTTGGCAGTCCTGCCGTCGTAGCGCCGCCACAACCTGCGGGCAATGTCATTGGGGGCACTTTCGACACCCTGTGCCGCGAAATACTCGCACACCCGCACGATGTCACGCTGGAAGATTTGCCATGCGCGGCTGTTGCCCTGTGTGCTGATCACCTGTGGGAAGTCGATCAACGTGATGCGTCCTTCCCAGTACAGAATGTTGTAGGCGGAGAGGTCGCCGTGAACCACGCCGTGCTGGAGCATGATCTCGACGTTATGCAGCACGTCGTTGAATAGCGCCTTCGCTTCGTCGGCTTCAAGCGTGACCTCGCTCAATGCCGGTGCTGCGCCGTCTTCGTCGCCGCAGTAGCCCATCAGGATGCAGTTTTCCGCCGCCGAGTACGGCTGTGGTACGGCTGCGCCCGCCGCGTGGAGCTTTTGCAGGGTGGTGAACTCGTACATCAGCCATGAGGTATGCGCCGCCTGAGCACCGTAATCGGTCTTTTTGTTCATCGCTCGCATCAGGCGGTGGTCGGTTTTCTTCGCCTCTTTGCCGTTTTCTTTGAGGACGGCGCGACCTTCGCGGTACACCTTGTCATTACGAAGATTGCGGAACATGCGCGGGCGATAAACCTTCGCCGCGACCAACTTCACGTCCAAGACCGGATGTGCCTCGCAGCGATAGACGTTTGCCTCTTTGCCGCCTTTGATCCGTGCCAGCACGTCCGTGATCAATGCGCGGTCATAGAAGGGACGCAGCGAATTGAGCAGCCAGCCTTCTTCAAAACGCCCCGGTTGATAAGTGGTCTGGAAGCCGCCTTCCAGCCCTTCGATGTCGGCGATTTCGTCCACGACTTCCCAACGCGATTTTTTGGGGGTGTGCTTCGCCTTCGGTTTGCGCGTTCGCCGCGCCTTGCGATCATAGTTGAGCGGGTTGAATTTCTCTTCGTAGATCGCGTATTTGTCGCTGTACGACTCGTTCAAGGTTGGTATCCTCAATTGTCAGTTTGTTTACATGCAGTCAAACAAGGGCGTCAGCACCGATGTGCCGCACCAGACGACTTGAGGAGACAGTGGAAAAATGCTCGCTGTCCTCAAACAGGCGCAATAAACCTATCTCCCCAACCGGAGATTGGGTACGCCTGAGAGGAAATTCAATGCAGGGGAAAGTAAAGCGGGATTTAGACCTGCTGACCTGACAGGCGTACAACGCTCTTCACAGAGACCGGAACAGCCATATGCATACGCCTCCTTAAGATCAACAAGTAAACACCAGAGAACAGTCTAGCATAAGGTTCATGATGGTGTCAACAGGTTCATGAGAGCATTTTTTCGAGTTTCTGTTCGCCATAACGGAGAACCAGTTCCAGATCATGTACCTGCTGGCGGTAGCTGTCCTCTTCCATATAGGGGGATTCAAGCGCTTCGTCCAATTTGGCGCTCAATTCGTCCAGAATCATCTTGAGTTCGTTCAGGTCAGTGCTGTTGTCGATCTTCTCGCGGTAGGAGTGCATCATTCACTCTCCACTCTTAGACCATTACAAGGCACATTATAACCAATCACAGGTAGAAAGGGGTATAATGAATCTGATTCTGATTTGTATGTGAAAGTCGTCTCTGTGAACGCCTCTAATCGATCAAATACGCTTACTGTCGGGCTGGCATTCGCCAGTTTTATTTTGCTTGGTTTGCATTCCGGTCTTATTGGAGTTGCTTGGCCCGCTATCCGAACTGAACTTGGCTTGGCGCTGGATGATGTTGCCATTCTACTGTTTGCGAGTACGCTCGGCTATCTATCTGCCAGCTTTGCATCAGGACCGGTTGCCTACCGGATCGGGGCTGGGCGCATGTTTGCGCTCGGCGGCGTGATGATCATCACGGGCATGGTGATCTATATCGTCGGTGCATCGTGGTTGGTGTTAATCGCCGCCGCGTTCATCGCAGGGCTTGGCAGCGGGTCAATCGACGCGGGCTTGAACGCTTATATCGCCAATTTCCACAGCACCCGCGCCATGAACTGGCTCCATGCATTTTTCGGGATCGGCGTCACGATTGCGCCGACCATCGAGACGATTGCACTGAATGCTGGCGGAAAATGGGTGAGTTCCTTCTGGGGTATGGACAGCGTTGGCGCGTCTATCGCCGACTATGTGCTGCTTAAATCGGGGACGTGGCGCGGCGGCTACATCGTCGTCGGACTGGTTGCGGTGGCGATTACCTTTTTACTGGCAATCTACAGAAAACGTTTTCGCGCTGTCGTCGTGGATGGAGCGGACGCGAAGCATGGCGCGAGCGTCATGGCGACACTCCGGCTGCCGCAGGTGTGGATGGGTATTCTTCTGTTCGTCTTCGCGGCGGGTGCTGAAGCTACGCCCGGACAATGGACATTCAGTCTGTTCACGGTGGCGCGTGGCATTGATACGACCACAGCAGGCTTCTGGGTGACGGTCTACTGGGGCAGTTTTACCATCGGACGTATGCTGTTCGGCACGTACTTGCCGAAGATTTCCAACGTGAATTTGCTGCGCATTTGCATTATCGCCTCTGGATTCGGCGCGTTGCTGCTCTGGTGGAATCCGGTGACGGCGGTTGGCTTAATCGGATTGGTGCTGCTCGGTTTTGGGCAAGCGCCGATTTTCCCGGTGCTGGTTTCCGAAACGCCGCGCTACATTGGCGCTGCCCACTCGCAGAATGCCGTTGGATTTCAGGTTGCGGGCGCGGGCTTGGGCGTGGCAGGCTTGCCCG
>DATGQJ010000066.1:0-4459 GCA_035304265.1 Oceanobacillus sp. | reverse complement strand
CTCATGCAGGTGGTGATGACGCTGGCGGGGGTTTTTTACCTCGGCATCCCAACCGGTTGCCTGATACGGATGCGGGCAGCAAACGATGGCTTGGTCTGGCTTCTGCTGGTGTTCGCGCTGACGTGGGGCACGGATACGTTCGCATACGTCGGCGGCAGACTGTGGGGGAAAACACTACTTGCGCCCCAAATCTCACCCAAGAAGACGCTCGAAGGGGCAGTAGTCGGGGTGATCGGGGGCACGGTCTCCGGGTTGTTGATTCTGCTGGTGAGCCAGAAATTCACGCCGGGGCTGATTCCGCTGCTGGTGATTGGTCCCTTCGTCGCCATTCTGGGCGATCTGGTGGAATCGTGGTTGAAGCGGGCGTTTGGCGTGAAGGACTCGCACATCGTGGGGTTGAATATCCTGCCCGGTCATGGAGGCGTTCTGGATCGGGTGGATGCGCTTATCTTAGTGGCGACGTTCAGCTACGTTTATCTTCACCTGATGGGATTACCGTAATATCATTTTTTCGGGGAGTTGGCATACAATAAGAGTGTGGTGATTTCGGGAAAGCGAGCAACAAATGGCAGATTTACCTGAGACTACAGGACAGACTCCCAATCGGGAGGAACTGCTTAAAATGGCAATCCGAACGGCGCAAGCGGGCAATAAACAAGCCGCGAAGATGATGTTTCGCCGTGTGCTGGCTGAAGACAAGCGGAACGAACGCGCGATGATCTGGATGGCGAAGCTGGCGGATTCCAAAAACGAGCGTATGCAATGGCTCAACCGGGTGATACAGGTAAACCCGAATAACGAAACGGCAAGAGAAACGCTGAGAAAGATGAACTACAAGCGCAGCGCCAGTGAAAATCGCATCCTGTTGACGTTCGGGGTGATCGCAGGTGTGCTGCTCGTGCTAGGACTGGTGATCTTGATTTTCGTCATGACCACGCGCTAGGAGTAAAGTCCGTTGGCAGACCAAAGTGTGCAGGAAAGACTGAGAGAGGGCGTCGAAGCCGCCCGTCGTGGTGACAAGCTGACCGCGCGACGTTTGCTACAACAGGTGCTGTTGCAGGATCGCAATAACGAGGTCGCGCTGATGTGGATGGCGTCGGTGATGGATACCGTCGCCGAACGCCGCGCATATCTCGAACGCGCCTTGCAGATCAATCCCAACAATGAACGTGCCCGCGAAGCCCTCAATCGACTTGGCGGACCTTCGCAGAGTAGTGCCAGACCGAGTGTCAGCACTTCACCACGCCGGACAGTCGGTATGAACAACTACCTGATCGCTGCGGGTGTGGTCGTCGCGTTGATGGTCTTGGTTGTGCTGGTCTCGCTGCTATCTGCGCCGCCGCCACCAGACCCGGTTGAAAGCACGTTCGCCGCCGTGATGCGCGGGACGGACACACCGGTTCCTACTCGTCCAATCCCAACGCCCACCTTCTTCGGCATCATCGTCACTCCGGATGCCAGTCTGGTGGAACTGCCGCCGACGTGGACGCCAACCCTGACCGAGACTCCTACTGAAACGCCGATTCCGTCGGCAACGCCGTTACCAGTACAATCCTTCGCCTTCCTCTATACCGCCTTCAATATGGGGGCAGCCCAACCCGGGCTTCACGGTTTCGACGATGAAGGCAATTTTTCGGTATCGGAAGACGGCTTCTACGACCTTGCCATCAGCCCGGATGGAGCGCAGATTGCCTTTGTTCGCTATCTGGGCGATGCGCCTCCTCCAATAGATGAAGAAACGTCGGAAGAGGAAACCGCAGAAGCGGAGAATCAAGATTCCGGTTCTGGAGGCAACCCGCAGCTATTTGTCGCGCCTGCGAATAATGCGGAAGACGCTAATCAGATAACCTCGATGCAGGGAACGAACCTTGTGCATCCAAGCTGGTCACCGGATGGTGAGCGCATTGTGTTCGCAAGCAATGAAGACGGCGACGAAGAGCTTTATATTGTCAGCAGCGACGGCGGAGACATTCAGAGACTCACGGACAATCTCACGGTAGATACCTTGCCCGAATTCTCGCCGGATGGCAGCCTGATTGCCTTTACGTCCGACGTGGATTCGCCCGGTTTCACCGAGATTTACACCTATTCGCTGGAAGATGGGCAGATCACGCGGCTAACGGATGACGCAGGAAACAACTATGCGCCTGCATGGTCTCCGGATGGCAGTCGTATCGCCTATGTCAGCGATAAGAGTGGTGACGGCGATATTTACGTGATGGATGCGGATGGCTCGCGTCCTATGCTGCTCACACCTGATGATCGGGGTGCTGAAGATCGTAGTCCAACATGGTCGCCGGATGGACGTTGGATCGCGTTCGCGTCCAATCGTGAAGGTGAGAATTTCCGTTGGTATGCTGTGAATCTGGAGACAAGAGAGATTGTGCCACTCACGACGGATGAGACACGACAGGCGCAATCGCTCTTCTTTGTTCCGAACTAAAGTGAGGGATCACGTTGAGCACGAACAACACCGCCGAACTACTAAGACAGGGAATCGAGGATGCCCGCGCGGGAAGACGCGCAGCCGCCCGCGAGAAATTTGAGCGAGTCGTAGAACTCGACGAGAACAGCGAAAAGGGATGGTTCTGGCTCGCATCAGTGGTCGATACCGATGAGGAACGGCGCATCTGTCTTGCCAACGTGGTTCACATCAACCCGAACAATGAACGCGCACGTAAGGCACTGGACGCGCTGAACGCCAAGCAGCAAGAGAAGGTTGCTGAAGAAGAGGTGATGCCGGGAATCACCCGCCGCCAACTCACGCTGATCGCGGGCGGTGGTGCTGCTATCGTCGTCGTCCTGATCTTGATCCTCGTGATCGTGACCGCGGGCAACAACCAGCGAATCGCGGAGCAAACCGCGCAGTTCGTTGCGGGTGTGCAGACGGGAACCGCGCTCATCGTCAATGCAACGGTATCGGCTGAAGCGGCGACGGCAACCCAACTCGCCATCGCCACGCCTACGCCCGAACCGACTGCCACGCTTGCCCGTGCGACGTTGCCCCCAACGTGGACGCCGACCCCTGAACCAACGCAGGCTTCCACTGCCGAAGCGCTGCCACCGCCAACCGGTGTTAGCGGGATTTTGAGCGCGTGGGGCGGCGCGGACATTCGCGGCAACGGCTTCCTTCCCGTCGGTATCTATAATTTCGATGCCGGGTTACAGTTCCAGACGATTGGAAGTGCTCTGGGACGCGACGTGCGTCTCTTCCCTACCGGACAACGGGTCGTTTATACCGCTTATGACAATCTGCTTTTCTCAACCTCACTTGAAGCGGTAAACACCAACGGATCGGAAGCTGAGTCGCTGCCTGAGCGCTGGATTGGCGCAGGTATCCTCCAACCCGAACAGCCCGCGTATTCGCCGGATGGCTTTTCCGTCGTTTTTATCGCAAGCCCGCAGGATGCACCACAGACCCGACAGGTATTCGTGTTGAGTCTGAGCGAAATGCCGCCGGGGGCAGACCGCAGCATGGCGGTGCGCAACGTGAGCAACGACAATTTGAACTACAGCTATCCTTCGTTTTCGCCGGATGGCACGCGCATTGTCGCGGTACGCACCGACCCAGGCGGTGGTACGGATATTGTCGTCATCGACGTGGCTTCGGGGGCTAAAATCCCGATCACGAACGATCAGGACGCATTCATCGAGACAATGCCGCGCTTTTCGCCGGATGGCACGCAGATCGTGTATGCCGTCGCTCCGCGTACTGAACCGAATAACAATGACATCTTCATCATCAGTTCCAGTGGCGGCGGCGCTCCCAGTTTCTTGATCAGGGAACCGGCGAACGAGTTGTATCCGGTGGTCAGCCGGGATGGACAGTTTCTCGCGTTTTCAAGCAATCGCAACGGCAACTGGGAAATTTATATTCTCAACATCAATACGCAAGAGCTTTTCCAGCTCACAAACAGTCCGAATGAACAGGATTATCCGGGCGATTGGTATTAGTAGCACTCAAAAATCTGGTGCTGTCTATAGAATGGTGGGGGTTATCGCGGCTTATGGCAACCGAAAGGCGAGAGTGGAACCGCCGCGTCGATGACCTGCTGCAAGCGGGCAAACGAGCGTATCAGGAGGGTAATCCCCGCCTCGCGCACGATATTTGGCGCGAGGCGGCAACCGTCGATCCCTATGATGAACGGGTGTGGATGGCGCTCATGCGGGTGCTGGAAACACCGGAAGACAAACGGGTCTGTCTTGAAAATATCGTCGCCATCAACCCGCTGAATGCCAAAGCCCGCCGCCAACTTCGCGCCTTCCAGACCAGTTCAGAACGCGCATCCGTCGAGCAGCAACGCCGCCGCGCTGAGGCGGAGGCGAGACGAAAAGCGAACCGACACGTTCTGCGACGGGCGCTCCTCATGGGTATCGGCGCAGGTATCGCCGGAATCATACTTGGCATTATTGCCAGTATCATCGCGTATGGTTATCTGGCGATGCCTGCGCTGTTTTA
>DATGQJ010000065.1:0-2173 GCA_035304265.1 Oceanobacillus sp. | reverse complement strand
GGCAAGCCGTCCCTCTCCCACGTAAACGGGGAGAGGGACATAGCCCCGGTAGATCGCTCCCCTTCCCCCAGCGAAGCTGGGACACCCGCATTGCGTGGGAGAAGGGGCTGGGGGATGAGGGGCAAGTACATAACACGCTCTATACGGCGAACATTGGCACTATTTTATTCCCTTTCGGGGGTAAAAATCTATGTATTGCCCTATTCGCCGATGACAATCGTGACCGTTTCCGGCGGCAGATCGTCTACACAGGCATGGAGTTTGACCTCGCCTGCCGTGCGCCGCGACTTGATATAGACTGCGCCTTGTCCGCCGAGCAGCACCAGCGGATTCTCGCCGATAAACGCTGCATCCCCTTCGAGCGTAAATTTGGCGATTCGCATCTGATAGGGAAGCACGTTGTCGTATTTATCCACAATTTGCAGCGTCACCCGCGCCATATCCGCGCCGTCAGGCTTCAACTGTGTGGTGTTCGTGCCTACACGAAGCCGGTGCGGAACGTGCGCTGAGTCGATCCGGCGTTCAGCAACCTGCTCACCGTTGAAGTAACCCCGCACGATCAAATCCTCGAAGCCCAACCCCCACGGATTGAACGGCTCACTCCAGCGAATGGTGAAAGGCGGGTGCTTCAGGTGCGGATACTGCTCCCTATCCGGCTGGAAACGTCCGTATGAGGTTTCGCCAACCCAGACTTCGATCTCGTCACAATTGCTGAACACCACCAGCGGTTGATTTCCGCCACCGGAGCGATCCCCCAGCGTCCAACTTGTGGCGGGATAGAGCACAATTTCATCAGCGGGCGATTTCTGGCTGCGGTAGAAATATGCCGCCATCTTCGGCAGGCGATCCATGTCCATCACCCCATGATGGCAGATGCGATCTCCCGATCCGAATTCTTTGTGGGTGTGGTAATCGAAGGCACACCACCCGATTGCACCCGCTATGTCAGGATGCCCCATCTGCGCGTTGTGCTTGCGGGCGTGTTTGAGTGCGTGTTCTACCCTGCGCTCCTCATGATCCCATGTCTTGGTGGGGAACATATGCCCGCCAAATTCGGTGATCAAGTGTGGACGCACCAGCGGAGTTTGCACGCCCTCGGTGAAATCATTGAGCGTGAACACGTCTTCGAGCCATTTGCTCTCAATGAAGTTGCGTACACCCCCGGTCTGGCGTGTCGGATCGAGTTGATGGGCAAGCGCATTGGTGCGGGCATACAAATCGTCATTGTCCGGCGATTCGTTGACGCGCACGCCCCACAGGATAATCGACGGGTGATTGCGATCTCGCTCGATCATCGCCTGCAAGTCCTGTAGCACCAAAACTTGCCACGCCGCATCACCGATATGCTGCCATCCGGTAAGTTCCTCGAAAACCAGCAGCCCAATCTCGTCACAGCGGTTCAGAAAATGCGGCGACTGCGGGTAGTGCGACGTGCGCACGATGTTACAGCCAAGCTCATATTTGAGGATTTCCGCGTCAAGCTGCTGAAGTCGTGCGGGTGCTGCTGCCCCGATGTACGGATAGGTCTGGTGGCGGTTCAGCCCGAACAGCTTCAGCGGCTTGCCATTCAGATAAAACTTCCCGTCGGCGTTGAATTCCGCGCTGCGGAAGCCGAAGCGCACGGCAACATCATCGACAGCTTTGCCATCCAGCGTCAGATGAAGGCGTAGGTTGTAGAGCGTCGGCGATTCCAGCGACCACAACTCGATAGCGTTCAGTTCGGGGAATGTGACGGTGAAGGATTCGGACGGCACATCCTGCTTTTGATGTGCAACCTCATTCCTCTGCGCGTCCTGCAAAACCGCTTCAATTCCCAGACCGGAAACGTGTTGAGCGAGGCGTATATCGCACTCAAGACCGGGGGTTGTCAGGACGTTCGTGGGTCGGGCAAAGGCGCTGACGATGTGGTTGGTTTCGACGATGCGCAGGTACACGTCCCGGTAAATCCCCCCAAACGTGAGATAATCGACCAGATTACCATAGGGCGGGATGTCTTTATTTTCAGTCGAATCGACGTATACCGTCAGTACATTCTCGCCCGACGTGACGTATTCGGTGATCTCGAACGAGAACGGCGAAAAACCGCCCCGGTGTACGCCAAGCAGCTTGCCGTTGACGTAGACGGTAGCCATGAGCATCACGCCGTCAAAGTCGATGAAAATGCGC
Organism: Oceanobacillus sp.; assembly: GCA_035304265.1. Taxonomy (GTDB): domain Bacteria; phylum Chloroflexota; class Anaerolineae; order Aggregatilineales; family Phototrophicaceae; genus Flexifilum. Next base: position 7 of record DATGQJ010000065.1, on the reverse strand, counting down.
TTGCCCG
>DATGQJ010000064.1:0-5180 GCA_035304265.1 Oceanobacillus sp. | reverse complement strand
CTTGCGACAATTCAGCTACCGAATCGACATCAGTGGATACAAAATTCGCCGTGCTGTTGGGATGAATGCCCACAGCGGCGAACACGCCGTCATACTGTGCCGCCAAATCAATCGCTTCACGGCTTGTATCGAGATCAGTAGCAGGGATGATGACACGGGTAACGCCTGCTTGCGCAGCCCGTGTCATCACAGCGTCGCGATCCTCGTTGTAACTCTCGAAATTCAGATGGCAGTGCGTGTCGATCACAGATGATGTTCCGCCTTCAGGCGATCAATATCGGCGGCGACCATGATTTCGACCATTTGCTCGAAGGAAACGCGCGGTTCCCATTTGAGCACGCGCTTCGCCTTGCTGGGATCGCCGACCAGAAGATCAACTTCTGCCGGACGCATGAATTTTTCATCCTGCACGACGTATTTACGCCAGTCCAAGTTCACGCAGTCGAAAGCAATTTCGACCAGCCGCTGAACGGTGTGGGTGCGTCCGGTAGCGACCACGTAATCATCCGGCGTGTCCTGCTGAAGCATCAGCCACATGGCTTCGACGTAATCCGGTGCGTAGCCCCAGTCGCGCTGCGCGTCAAGGTTGCCAAGCCGGAGTTCTTTTGCAAGCCCAAGGCTGATTTTGGCAGCATTGTAGGCGACTTTGCGGGTGACAAATTCCAGCCCGCGCCGTTCGCTTTCATGGTTGAACAGGATGCCGCTGGTCGCGTGCAGGTTGTAGCTCTCGCGGTAGTTGACGGTGATCCAGTGTCCGTAAACCTTCGCCACACCGTAAGGGCTGCGTGGGTAGAAGGGCGTGGTTTCTTTCTGGGGTACTTCCTGTACCTTACCGAACATCTCGCTGCTGGACGCCTGATAAAAACGGATTTCAGGGTTAACCGCCCGAATCGCATCCAGCAAGCGGGTTACGCCGAGCGCGGTGACTTCCCCGGTGAGAACAGGCTGTGCCCATGAGGTCGGCACGAAGCTCTGCGCGGCGAGATTGTAGACTTCCTGAGGCTGGCTTTCCTTCAACGCACCGATCAAACTCGTGAGGTCGCTCAAGTCACCCGTGACGATGTTGATACGATCCTGAATGTGGCGAATGCGTTCAAAGTTGACGGTGCTGGTGCGGCGGACAAGTCCGTAAACCTCATAGCCTTTTTCCAGCAGCAATTCTGCGAGATAAGAACCATCTTGTCCGGTGATGCCGGTGATGAGCGCACGTTTTTTCACACGATACTCCAACAGAAATAACGAGTCCTGCGGATGCGTCCACAGGACTCAGGAAACCGCTTTATCCGCCTGAGCCTTCAGGGGTTGGTGTCGGGGTACTGGTCGGTGTCGGGCTTGAAATGACCGTCAAATCGGAACTCCGGTAAGGAGTGCCGTTGAAGGTCAGCGTAACGTACTGGGCAGCGATCCACCCTTCCTGTCCTTCGTAGATCGCTTGCAGCCATTCACCGGACTCGGTGCGTCCCGTCACCGTGACCTGTGCGTTGCTGGGTATCAACGCCAGCGATTCGGCGGAAGCATCGGGGTGACGGCGCAGGTGCAGGTTCACCCCCGGATCGAGCAGCACCGTCGCCAACACAGTGTCAAACGCAATTGGCGTTGAGGTTGGCGCGGGTTGTCCTGTCGTTTGCCGTGCTTCGCCGGGGCGATTCTCCGGCACGGTGGGCAGGAGCGCGATGCGTTGAGGACGACCTCTGCCGTCGGAAACGTCGAGATACAGGGCATTCACCCAACCCTCGACCTCGCCACCTTCTACCGGGCGATAGATGACATACAACCATGTCTCAGCCGGAATCAGGTCTTCGTCGTCGCTGGTGAGTAGCCACGCCGGATCGACGTATGGAGTCGCTTCAGGATCGGGCGTTTCTTCCGGTTCGAGTTCGGGCGCACCTTGTCGTCCGATAACTTCCAGCACCGTGCCTGCCGGCGCACGAGCGAGCGAGAATGCATCGGTGCTCGGATACTGGCGCACATGCAAATTCGCGCCCGGATCGAGTACCACCACCGCCGTCGGAACGTTGGCAGTCGAGGGCGTCGCCGTCGGCAGCGCCGCGCTTACTTGCGGCGTGGCAGTGGTGGCAGCCTCTTCTGTCGGGACAGGTTCTGGTTCGGTTGGGGCAATTGTTGGTTCGACAGCAACTTCGGCAGGTTCAGTCGCTTCTGCTACTGGTTCTACGCTCAAGGTTTGATCGCCCGGTGCGCTGGCAGCGCCCTGCGCCAGACTGACCGGATTGAGCAGGACTGCTTCAGCCCCACCCGTGCCTTCAACGGCGAGCACCGTGTAATAGACGCCGCCGTAAATGGTATCGGTCAAATCAAATGAGGAAGAATCCCCTTCAGAAGTGATCTCCGCTGTGAGCGCCTCGTCGCTTGGCTCAAGAATAGCCGAATCGCTTTCCCCAGCTTCCACGCCACCAAGCACTTCGGCGCTGGCAACTGACGTGCTGACCGTGCTCTCAGAAGTGAGGGTATTGATGATGCTCAGGACAGCCTCATCTTCGTTGATGGTGCTCACCGGATCGTCAAACCGTTGCAAGCCGATGCCATCTTCGGTCTGCGCGATGATCAGAGTGAACAGATCACCATTCGCCACATCCACCGAATCGCTGACCAGATCATCGGTCTCTCCGCCGAAGCGCACGGAGATAGTGTGGTCGCCTTCTGGTAGGGCGATGTAATCCGTCCCATGGTCATCGAAAGTGAGTGCGGGGACGACCAGTACCTCATTGACGTAGAGGTCAACCGCTGCTGCGCCGGGAATGCCATGCACCAGACGAACGTTGCCGCCTTCTCCATCGGACAGGGTGGACGTGGACAGCAGTAAAATATCGGCGTCACTGGCAGTTCCGTAAACGACTGCCATGTAAGAGGTGCCACTGTTCAATGCAAGCGAAGTGGCTGGAATGATCGCATTCTCCACCGTCTCACCTTCAGGGACGATGGCGATGTCGTAGACCTGTGACGCCAGATCGAGGGTGCCGTAGGGTTGGTTGTACTGCAAACCGGGCATGACGGCGCGACCATCGGCAAGCACCACATCAACCGTTGGCGCACCTGCAATCGCGTGAATCGCCGTCAGCCGTGCGTTGCCGAGGGTAAGCGGGGTCAAATCATCTTCATATGCCTGAAAGCCAAGCGGATCGGTGGATGAAGCCACCAGAGTCAGGGCGGCATTCGGCGACACGCCGATCTGCTGTTCCCACAGGCTTGCGGTCTCGCCACGTAACGTGACGGTAATGGTATGCGTCCCGCCGTTGACGGTGACATAGTTCGACGCTTCGCCAAAGCTCAACCCTGTGATCGTCAACGCGCCATCGGTGTAAACGTCAATGGACGAAGCGCCCGGCACGACGTGGACGAAGCGCAACCAACTGCTGCCATCGCCACCTTGCGCGAAGGCAGGGACAATCGCCAATAAAAGCACAGCGACTGTAATGACCAGTCGTAAACGTTGCATGAAACTTCTCCTTATGGACAACGTGAGGCTTACGTGCCTTCTTCCCACTGGCTGAGATAACGTGCCTGTTCGTCGGTCAATGTGTCGATGTGAACGCCCATCGATTCGAGCTTGAGCCGTGCGATTTCCTTGTCGATGTCTTCCGGCACGACGTAAACCTGTGGGGCGAGCGATTTGCCTTGTTGCACCATGTATTCCGCCGCCAACGCCTGATTCGCGAAGCTCATGTCCATCACGCTGGCGGGATGTCCTTCGGCGGCGGCGAGGTTGATGAGCCGTCCTTCACCAAGCACGTAGAGCGATCTTCCGTTCAGGCGATATTCTTCCACAAACGGGCGGACGAGACGGGGCTTTTCGTTGCACATGGCTTCCAACCCTTTCAGGTTGATTTCCACGTTGAAATGCCCGGAGTTCGCCATGATCGCGCCATGTTTCATTTTGGCGAAGTGATGCTTATCCAGCACGTTGATGTCGCCCGTCGCCGTGATAAAGATGTCGCCGATTTCGGCAGCTTCTTCCATCGGCATGACGCGGAAACCGTCCATGACCGCTTCCAACGCACGAAGCGGATCGACCTCGGTGACGATGACGTTTGCGCCCATGCCATGCGCACGACTGGCAATACCACGACTGCACCAACCATATCCGGCGACGACTACTGTGCGACCTGCAAGCAGAATGTTGGTCGCGCGGACGATGCCGTCGATGGTGCTCTGCCCGGTTCCGTAGCGATTGTCGAACATGTGCTTGGTATTGCTGTCGTTGACGGCGATCACCGGGAAGGCGAGTGCGCCGTCGTTTGCCATCGCGCGCAGGCGGATGACGCCCGTCGTCGTCTCTTCAGTGCCGCCGACAATATCTTCCAATAGTTCACGGCGGGTTTTGTGGATGGTGCTCACGAGGTCTGCGCCGTCGTCCATCGTGATGTGCGGCTTGTGGTCAAGCGCGGCGCGGATGTGATCGTAGTAAGTGTTGTTGTCTTCGCCCTTGATGGCGTACACCGGAATTTCGTAGTTGACCACAAGCGAAGCCGCTACGTCGTCCTGCGTCGAAAGCGGGTTCGAGGCACAAAGCACGACCTCGGCACCACCCGCTTGCAAGGTGTGCATCAGGTTTGCCGTTTCCGTCGTGACGTGGAGACAGGCAGAGACGCGCACACCGCGCAATGGCTTCTCACGCTCGAAACGCTCGCGGATTGCGCGGAGGACGGGCATTTCGTGTTCCGCCCATTCGATGCGGTAGCGTCCGCCAGTCGCCAGCTCAAGATTTTTTACATCGTGTTCAACCGTCATGATTTCTCCTGCATGGATGGGGTAATGTACCCAGAAACGTAGACTATTGTCAGGCTTTCACCGCTGACTGTAACAGACGATCCAACTGCCCCTGATCGTCAAAATGCTGGCGAAAGCGTGTGATGAATTCAGGTATGGTAAAGCGGTGATTTTGCGTGCCGACTTGTTCCAACACGTAGGCGGCGCACAATGCCCCGATCTCTCCTGATAGCTTCAGTGACCAGCCGTTTGCCATGCCGCACAACAACCCTGCGCGGTAGGCATCGCCTACGCCGGTTGGGTCTTTGATTTCGTTTACGGGCACGATGGGCACGTCGATGCGCTCGCCGTTGGCGTAAATATGCGAACCGTTTTTGCCCTGCGTGATGACCAGAATCTCGATTTCGTTGCGCAAATCGTCAATGGTCATGCCCGTCTTGTTGCAGATTAATTCC
>DATGQJ010000063.1:0-6922 GCA_035304265.1 Oceanobacillus sp. | reverse complement strand
TTTAGCAAGGGCTTGAAGGATTTATCATAGGTCATTCGAGTTGCTTGCAACTGGGCTGGTCTTTCAGATGTCACCGCCGAAAGCGGCAATCATGCCTTCACGCGGTTGATTACCGATCATGGCGATAGCTTCGAAATCCTCGCTAATCTATACTATTAGGACTTAGGCAGTTGAGTGCCTCGTGTTCCTGATAAACAGTAAATTAACAGGAGAATGTTTGAAAACGGTTTGCTCCGAACTGCATAAGTCCTAACCATATTGATTTGTGGCTAGTCCACACCTTCAGAGAGGTTAGCAGCCGTCAGCAAGTCACCACCGCAGCCCGGACAAACCGGGCAGGTCGCCGCCACCGCGTAAGCGATGTCGTCCCACTGCATTTTGACGTGCCACAACTCATCGCATGTTGGGTCACGGCGTACCCACAAGACAGCAGCACACCAATCGGTGTGGCAGAAGCGCTGCTCCCAGTTGGTTGTGCCCATCTGTGAAGGGTGGGGATAGCCTAGTTCGTACATTGTACTTCCTCTCATGAACGCACTCTTTCCTGAGTCCAGTAGATGTAGGCGATGGGCACCAGAAAAACCGCATCCAGAGCAACGTACCCCCAGAAAACCGGATTGGTTCCTTCCAGAAAGAGTAGGTGATAGAGGAGTGCGATCAGGATGACAACCCCATACACTAGTGCCACCATGAACAGCACCCGCGCACCTTCCCATGTTCCCTGACGTACCATCAACGCTGCGCCGACGCCATTCGCCAAGATGATCGAGCCGATAAAACGCATCAGCACGGGCGAAATGGGGCTGGGCCATAAGGTAATGCCCATCTCCGGTCCCAGCAGGAAAGCCAGCCCAATCACGAGGTCAATGGTCGCTGTGATGCTGCTGGCGACTAAAACGTTCCTTGAAAGTCTGTGAGCCATGTGATTTCCTTTCTTCCACAAAACCCTGCACGCTTCAGAGCGGTGGATTCCAGCCCGGCAAATATGAATTCGCCTCAACGATGATAAGTTCAAGCCTCTGAAAGAGTGGATTCGTGCCTTGCCAGCACCAAGGTGCCCGCGTTCGGAATAGCGGCACAGGTAAAATCGTCGGATATACTGCCCGCGATTTGGACATACACGCGCGGCGCATAAGTCGCGTCAGCATAAAACAGGTCGCCGCTACCACGCAGACAGACGTACACCGGAACGTTGAAGCGTGTCACCGGGTCGCCAGCAACCGTCAAGCCAAATACGTCTACTGCCTGCAAGATTCCCTGTTCAATCAGATCAGGATCGCCGACCTGACCAATATCGCCCCGAAACGTTCCATTTTCATTGAGGATGCGACAGTACACCGCTCCATCGGTTACGGCGTTGTCCGGTGCGTGCGCTCGAACAACTGCGTCTTCAGGATCACCGATGTGGTTGCAGAGAGGAACAGGGGGAATTTCGCTGATTGGTGCTGGGGTGCTGTCTGGTTCCGCAATTGGCGGGTCGGCGTCATTTCTATCGACGACGATGGCATCTGCAACAGCGGGATCGCCGACCTCATAGTTATCAGATGGATTCACAGTGAGGTGCAAGGTTTCGTCCCCTTCGACAAGATCATCGTCTACTGGAATAACCAGAATGTCCAGAAAACCGCTGCCCGCCGGAATGATGAATCCAGCGCCAGATGAAGGTGGTGTGAAGTTGACTTCTGACGGGGAGACGAAGCCAGATGAAAATAAGAAAACGATACGCACCGCTAAGTCGTTCGTCGTGTCCCCTTTGCGTGAGAGGCGAAAGGTAATGGTGTCACCATCTTCCGAGCCAACAGCGTCAATCGCTTCGATAGTGACAACCGGAAGCTCTGGTGCGGCTTCCAGACTGATCGCGCCCGCAACCAGCAGTGCCACACCTATCATGAGCAATTTGAAGATCATCTTTGTTTTCCTTTCATAGGTTCTGCGATTGAAATGCGGGCATCTGCGCCCGGTGAATCTCAGCGCCATGCTGGGCGTGCGGGAACAGGCGACCTTCCAGCGATAAGGTCAGCACCGACAGATCTCCCTGAGTGAGGGGCAGTGATGCGGCAGAATTTGCCTGCGTCCACACCTCAAGCGGAGAAACCACTAGAGAGAGAATGGCGCAGAGTGCCACCAGCACGACCAGATGAGCGAAAAGTAAGACCATTTGGAACATCAGTACATACCTCGATGCGACCAGCGTTGTCAGTGGGGGTGACAGTGGTTTTCGACCTGCTGTCACCCTCGCTGTTCATCGACCTTGAACGGTGTGTACAAGTTATTGACCGGGATGACTGACACTTACCCCACCGGGTACGTCGGCTCGACTTATGGTCTCGTCAGTACCCTCAGGATTGTGCAAAATAATCTCGTCTATGTACCCGGGGTTGTTGAAGATGGTTTCTTCAATGAACGAGGTCGTCATGGAGTTGCGAGCAAGCTGCGCCAACTCGCGTGTGCTGCTGTCCACTCCCGCCGCCAGCAGCAGTTCGCTCTCACCGGAAAGCAGCGACAAATCTTCCATCACTACAAACATGCCGTTGTCGTGGATGCGTGCCTGTGTATCCACCGGCAGCCATTCGGTCCCTTCCTGTACGGTGACGAACGCCTCCATCCCCGGTGTCAGAGTCCGGCGGGTCGGCAACGCCAGCGTGATGTGCTTCTCGAAGGTCACTACCGGATCAATCGTGACCCGCACCAGCGTACACCACCAGTAGAGTTCTTCCGGCAGGTTCATACCTTCTATCGGCAGACGGGTAAACGTGAGCGTCGTCGGCTGGTTGACCGCACCCTCCGGCACGTAAATCCACATATTGGTTTCGCCGATGGGTAGCGCCACTTCCGTCCCGTCACTATCAAACGTGATACTGGCGCTTTCAGCGAATTGCATCAGTCCGGTGGTATAGGGGAAGGGGGGATGATCGACCAGCGGCGCGATGGCAGTGAGAAAACCAGTGCTGGCAGTTGCCGGGATGTTCAGCGGCATCTCGGCGGATTCATCTGCAAACGCTACGCGGAAGGTGAACGGTCCTGCGACGGTCTCGGCGGGCAGTTCAGGCAGCGCCCACGTCACAATGCCCGCGCTTTCACCAACGAATTCGGCGGATTCAGGCTTCCAGATCGGTTCGATGAATGCCGCACCCTCTGGCACCGGGGCGGTGATGGTCAGGTCGCTCAGGTCATCTTGCCCACTGGCGACCAACACGCTGTAGAGCGCGGTGCCATCGGTATCCAGCACTCCATTGCTGGCGACGATCAGTGGTTCGGGTGCTGCCTCCTGCCCGCGCACCATCAGCGGCAGCGCCAGCAGCAGCACGAAAATGAGCATTGTGCGTTTCATCGTTTTTCTCCGTTCAGATCAATTCAAGGCTCGATTCAAAATTGGGAGACGTTTCACGTCTCTCCCACATAAAAGCGTGATTTCAACTCACGGGTGTGACGGGACAGCCATTTGCCTTCATCTGTTCCCATACCTCACTTGCCGCATTTATATAGAGATTCCAAGCCTCCAAGGTGAGGGTATGTTGAGCTGTCTTTACGTATGATTCGAACAAGGTCATCATAAGCGAGCAGTAATTGGGTGGCAGTTGCTTGTCGCGAACGTCTTCCCCGGTCACAATCCAAACGCTGTCACCCTTTTCTGCCTGCGCTTCAAGGTTGGGGAAGTTTCCCTGTCCAACTACAACCAACGAGGTGGTAAACAACAGCATGAGCAGCACGAGTTTGACCATTAGGTATCGCATTGGGTTTCCTCCAATTGATTGGGTAAGCTGGTTCACAGTATGGGAAAAAAGCGCTGCTGTGTCGTCACCCTTAGGGGTGAATGAGCGATGCTTTTTTACGACTTTTTTGCAGCGCTCCCGTCCTTCAGTCCAACAGCCGTAGGTCACGGGCACGCAGCAATGCCTCAACCCGGTTGCGGCTGCCCAGTTTGGTATGCACGCGCTTGACGAAGGTTTTGACGGTGTTGACGCTAATGGCGTGGGCGCGGGCAATTTCCAGATTCGACATCCCCTGCGCGATGCCTCTCAGCACATCCCGTTCGCGCGGCGTGAGGGGTTCGAGCACAATCGGCACTCGGTCATGGATGGGAAATTGGGAACGGTTCATCGGGTTTACGCACCTTTCTGAGGACAAAAGTTCTTAAACTGAAGCGAACTGTCTAGCGGTATCCCGAAAAATGGGCGTTGTGGTCTGCACCGGGCGCAGATTGCCCCGCAGTACCCGTAGCGCGATCAGTGGATGTAAAACGCTCGGCGGCGGCGCGAGCAGGTTGGCGACCTTGTGGAATGCCATCGATACCACCGGATCGTGGCGGGCGGCGACGTGCAATTTGCTCATGTACCAGTTGATGAACCGAATACGGGTAGTACGCTTGCCTTCGACATCGGGAATGCGCAGGTCGTTGCCCACCGCGATTTGCCAGGGAATATCCACGACCTCGCCTGCCTGCTTGAAGAAGCGCCGCGCCAGTTCTTTTGTCCCGGCTGCCAGACAGTCTCGCAGTTTCTGTGCCTCAAGCGCGGCAACCGTCATTCCCTGTCCATAAATCGGGTTAAAACTGCAAATCGCGTCGCCAATGACTAGCAGCCCCTCTGGAAAGCGCGTGAGTGCCAGATGCTCGTAGTAACGGCGCTGGCTGGCGGGCATCGTCGCCGGGATGATGTCACCGAGCGGCTCAGCCTCCTGGATAGTGCGGTAGATGTCCGGTGCATTCAGCGCACGCGCAAATTCGATGAAGCCGGGTTCGTCGGTAGGGGGCTTGTGATCGAAGTAGCCTAAGAGGGTGACGATCCACTGTTGATTTTCCTGCGCCAGCATGACGCCGCCGCGAGGATTCTGAGGCGAGGCGGCAATGAGCGTTCCGAGTTGCCCTGCAAGATGCTCAGGCTTGCGCCGGTACAGTCGGGTTGCATAGGTAATCCCCACTTTCACCGTTTGTTCTTCAGGCGCAAGGTAGCCCAGTGATTGCAGCCATGCCGGAGTTCGTGAGCCGCGCCCGCTGGCATCGACCACCAGATCGGCGTCCAAAATCTCCTCGGCGCTGCCCACCTGCCGGGGAATTAACCGTACACCCGTAACGCGGCTGTGGTCGGGAGTGGCTACCAGCCCCAACACGTCACAGCCGCCGATGATTTGCAGGTTGGGCAGTTCTAACAGTCGGGTGCGCACCTGTCCTTCGAGCAGCGGACGGCTGATCAGGAGTCCAAATAGACCACTTTTGAACTGGCAGTGATAGCCGCCTTCGTGGAACCAGCGGATTGCCTCCCTGCCATCCTCATAGAGTGCGCCTTTGTTCACCAGATCGCGGGTGAGTCCGGGGAAGAAGGCTTGCATCGTTTCCAGCCCGCGTGCCAGCAGTGCGTGGGTGTGCCTGCCCTGCGGTACGCCCTTACGCTGTTCGCCCACCGGCGGCAGCGTATCGCGTTCCAAAATCGTCACCTGTTCGTAGAAATCCGCCAGCGCCCGTGCTGCCAGCAGCCCGCCCATACTTGCGCCGATCACGACGGCGTGTTGACCCAGAGGTTTCATCACAGCCTCTCTTTCATTTGCATCCGCTCTGATGAAAGACAGGGTAGGGAGAAGCGTTGTCAAAACACCAGTCAAAAAACTGCTCAATTTCTGCCGAATTTGTGGGGTCGGAGGGAAAATGAAAACCTCCCGGAATGCGCGGTGGCATTCAGCGGGAGGTACGCAGAGAACGGGAATGGCTAACAGCCCAGGGTTTCCATCACCATCCTAGCATCTTGCATCATAGCGATCCAGCCATCCGCAAGCATATCATCTCCAGCGAAAATAGCCTCGCTGAATTGCTGTCTAGCCAGCTCAAATGCCTGCTGTTGTACCGCACAAGCCTGTGCAATCAGCCTTCGCCGTCCCCGTATGCCGTCCTCGGTCACAATCCATCCCGAAACGTACTGGATGCCTTCGTCCAGCGCCCCGACACGCCGGGCGAGACCAGTTTCACCGGGGACAGCGGGAACGGCGGTAAAGGTGTGCGGGCTGGCTTCGCTGCCGTCGTCGTCTGTCGTCAGCGTCACCGTGCCTTCGATGTGGTCATCGAAGATGGTGGCAACAATGCGCGTGCCATCCTCCGCCGCCACTTCCAGCGTGCCATCCACAATCTCGCCGCTCAGCCAGTGGCTCAAGATGTTGTCGCACAGGTAGACCACCGCAAAGTTGTCGCGCACGACGAAGGCGATGTAGGCATATGAGCCTTCGACATCGCCTACAAAGGTGGTATCGGCTTGTTCCTCAAAGTTGGACAGGGTAGGGATGGATGCCAGAATCGCCTCGCGCGGCGAAGCCTCTTCCTGAGCAGCGGCGCTGGTCGTTCCCCAGACCAGCGCACCGAGCAGCATGGCAAGGCTGGCGATAGTAAAAATGGATTTCATACAGTGCCTCCTCTTGAGATGCAAATTGACCCCTCGTGTGGTCACTGGAAGGCAATGTATAGGATGTAGTTATCAAACCACCAGCCAAAAAGCTGCCAAATCGGTGCTGAATTTACAAAGCCATTACTCCTTAAACCCATAAAGTTCGCGCTGCCATAACCATTCAGTGACCCGTTTGACGCCATTGGTCAGATGGTAGCGATAGGTACTGAAGGGCAAATCGAGCAGTTCGGCTGCTGCTTCCTGAGTTGGCGCAGGCTCAAAGTAGGTGTGATGGAGTGCGTGAAAGAGTTTCAAGTTCTTCGGATTGGTTTTTAGGCTGTTGGCGGCTTCTCGAAGTATCGCCTGAAGCGCATGAGGAGCAGCTTCCATTCCCGCGCTCTCTACGACTACCCGTGACCGGAGTAGGGGATTGGTTGCCAACAGGTCAGGATCGGTATAGTCGTGTAGGGCGGCGCGGACGGCATCTTCAAACTCAGGCTGTGAAAGCACGATCAACGGGCTGGCAGTCGGCGTTTCCAGCATTTCCGGTTTCA